>JBNMOV010000022.1:0-22057 GCA_051275765.1 Maribacter sp.
GTTGATGCTTGGCATAATCGCCCTTTGCCACCGTGTTATGTGGTTTTATTTGTTGATGCAGTTCATCTTTCGGTTTGTCGCAAAGGAACTTATAATAAGGTGGCAGTCTATGTAATTTTTCAAAGAGAGCTTATCCTAACTTATGGAGAGCGATTTACTAAATATTTTCAAAACTAGACACAGTTCAGTGAACACTCTCATTATAAAAAATGTACACAAATCCCACTATTCACTCTTTCACTATCAATTATTCACTAATTATCATCCTTCCTTCCACATCAGCGTCAATACTTTGCCCTTTAGCCGTCAACATTTTTACTTGTTGTAAAAATGCATCTCTAAAAAGTACGCCTGTATCATATAGCGTCTGATCTTTGAAAAAACTACAATTATCGCCACCATTTGCTACATAATCAGTCAATCCAACGGTATATATTTTATTATTGTCGAGAGCTTCGCCATTAATGCTTACACTATTTAGTTTTCCTTCTTTAGTAAAAGAACATTTCACTCCTTGACTCACTGGCCAGCCACCTTTTTGAGCAATCAGTTCAAATAACTGCTGAACTACTTTTCCATCCACTTCCAAGACCACCATTATATTATCAAATGGCATGAGTTCGAATACCTTTCCAGTAGTAATATTTCCTTTAGGAAGGCTAGGAATACGAATGCCGCCATAATTCACCACAGCAAAATCAATGGGTTCTTTATAAACCAAATTACATTGTGTAAGAATAGCATCTGCCGCCCAATTTCCAAGCGTACTCTCTGGCGATTCCTTCACCAATTCTTTTTCAGCTACACCAATGACCTTATTCATCTTGACATCCAACTGCTGCTTATATGGGTGTATGAGATCATCAATTTCCGTATCAGAAGAAATCCCAGTAGTAGAATTTAAATCATATCGAGTATGATCTGTTTTCGTTTCGTGGAATACCTTACAGGAAATACCAGAAACAGCCATCATCAAAACCAAAATCCATATCTTAATATTATTATTCCACATGAAATCTATTTTTAGCTGATTATGCTAGAGGAGTGTTTTTCTAGCGTTTAATTTATAAATAAGTACTAGCCTCCTGCGAAATAGCAGATCTAGCTGTATCCAAAGAAGTTTGTTTAGCTTCATTTAGATATTTGAAGATGGCATGACTCATTTCAAGGCTACTTGCATTAGTCTCTATTGTTCTAGATACTAAGTTAATCACATTAATCGTATCGTTCTTAGCAAAATTGATAATTTTCCAAAGATTTTCAGATACATAAACTTGTTGCGAGATATTGTGCTCATATTCCTGTTGGATAGAAACCATCAAGGCTATTTTTAAATCAGCAGCAGACATATTTTCATTTCTCACTCGTAACATCAGATTATGCAAGGATATTCTTTCGCAGAACAACACCAATCGTTCATAGGCCTGCATTCTAAGCGGAAAAGCTATTCCTTTATTATCTTGTTTCGTAGCTATGGCTTGTTGCCTGAGCAGATTCTCTGTATATTTTTTGAAAAGGAAATAAACTGTAGCAAATACAATTAAAGCAGGTACAGTTACTTTTACAATTTCTAGAAATACTTCTATTAAGTTGACCATTGTTATCATGTTTTATGTGGTGTAATTTATTTTTTGCTATTATAGTTACAAAGCAAAAAAAATGAAATCCATCCATTTTGTGGAACAAAAATACTATTCAGAACTATATATACTAATGAGAAATGAAGAAAAAGATACATTTTACGAAACCCTTTCTGGTTTTGTGCTGTTTTTATTATTAGATTTGTAATAGAATTAATCTAAATTGTAAACAGATTGGTTTGCAATACATGAAATTCATTTGGATAATAGTTGTAGCTCATGGTATTTTTCCATACATATTTCTAACTATGAACTATCGTCTATCAACTATGGACCAAGTTGTGTAAAAGACAACTTTAATTATAATTTTTTTGATATGAATACAGTCACAGAACCAATAACATTGACAGATGGTGCGGTAGAGCAGCTTCAAAATTTAATGACAAATAAGGGAGTTCCAGAAGGACATTCCTTGCGTGTAGGCGTGAAAGGCGGCGGATGTGCTGGTTTTTCTTACATATTAGGCTTTGATTTGCCTAAGGATGATGATGAATCATATACTATCAACGGTGTTGATGTAGTGATGAATAAGGCACATGCCATTTATCTACTAGGGATAGAAATAGATTTTGTACAAGGACTCGATAACAGAGGATTTACATTTAATAATCCGAATGCTAAGGAATCTTGTGGATGTGGAACTTCGTTCTCAGCATAATAGATTTTTTAACTTATATACAAGAATCCTTTTCTACATTAATAGAAAGGGATTCTTGTGTTTGAGTAGTCGAGCAAAAAAATTAATTTCTAAGTCTAACTCTAGGATCCAAGAAAGCATACAAAATATCAGAAAGAATATTGATAATAACAAAAGTAGCTCCCATAAAAAGTACTACGCCTAGGATGACAGGAATATCATAAGTTTCCAAAGCACGGATAGTTTCCAATCCTAAACCATCATAAGCAAATACATTTTCTACAAAAAATGCACCAGCTACTAAGGAAGCAAACCAGCCTGTAATTGCAGTAGAAACAGGATTTAGGGCATTGCGTAAACCATGCTTGAAATTCACTTTAAAAGTAGATAAACCCTTCGATTTTGCAGTACGAATATAATCTTGACTCAATACATCCAACATGGCACTACGTGTCAATTGCGTAAAAATACCAATAGGACGAATCCCTAAGGCAAGTACTGGTAAAATCAGATTTCTCCAGACAAAAACCTCATCGCCAGAGTCATTCAATGTAGTCAATCCACCAGTGATATTCAAGCCAGTATAATCGCCTAAATAATAAGCAAAAATCAAGGCAAGAATCATCGCAGTTACATAACTAGGCAATGAATATCCTAATACAGAAACGACGACAGCGATATTATCTATCCAAGTATTTTGGAATAATGCTGCTGTCACGCCTAATACAATGCCAATCAGAGTAGCTAATAAAATGGATAAAAAAGCAAGGATAGCAGTTCGAGGGACTTTCGTCCAAAGAATGCTTGATACGCTATAACCTGTCTGGTAAGATTCTCGTAAATAAGGTTTTTTGATAACAATAGATGTTTCCTTTCCTAGTGGAATGGCAACAAGTGGATGATACTTTTTATTCAAACGAGGGCTAGAAAAAGAAATAGGTGAAATATCCTTCAGATAGTGCATTTGTTGGATATGCAAAGGCTTGTCTAAACCCAATTCCTTGCGTTTGGCTTCGATAGAACCTGTATCAGAGCGTTGTCCGAAAGTCATTTCAGCAGGATCTACATTAGAATTATAAATAATAGAAGTAACGATAACTATGATCGCTATCATTACACCAATTCCATACAACAGCCTTTTGATAATAAATCTAGTCATTTTGAATTCTTGAACTAATGTTCCGCTAAATCATTATAATGGTAAGGTAAAAGTAACTGCTTTAAATAGCTAGCGTCTCGTAACTCTAAATACGATATAAGTTGATTATGAAACATAGAATTGTAAAATAACATAAACCCTTTGTTTTTTACCTCATCAAATCTGTATTAATTTATACCTTTGACAAAATTATTGAAAAGGCTCATTTATTCTGAGCTATAAATAGATTCATCATGGGAGATCAAGTTATATTCTCACTTATAGGAGAAGAATTAGGACGCCAGAGAAGAGGCGTAGAACTTATTGCTTCAGAAAACTTCACGAGTGCGGACGTGATGAAAGCAATGGGCAGTTGTCTAACCAATAAATATGCTGAAGGCTACCCTGGAAAGCGATATTATGGAGGTTGCGAAGTAGTGGATAAAGTGGAACAATTGGCTATTGATCGTATCAAAGAATTATTTGGTGCGGCTTATGCCAATGTGCAACCACATTCAGGAGCACAAGCTAATGCTGCTGTATTTTTGGCAGTATTGCAGACAGGAGATCCTATTTTAGGTTTTGATTTATCACATGGTGGTCACTTATCACATGGTTCTCCAGTCAATTATTCTGGAAAGGTATATAGTCCGCACTTTTATGGTGTAGAAAAAGAAACTGGTCTGATAGATATGGACAAGGTGGAAGCCAAAGCTATCGAAGTTCAGCCAAAACTCATCATATGTGGTGCATCTGCATATGCTAGAGATTGGGATTATGCTCGTTTTAGAGCAATAGCAGATAAAGTAGGAGCTTTATTATTAGCAGATATTGCACATCCTGCAGGTTTGATTGCTGCTGGTTTATTGGCAGATCCTATACCACATTGCCATATTGTTACGACGACTACACACAAAACTTTGCGTGGTCCTAGAGGTGGATTGATCATGATGGGACAGAATTTTGATAATCCTTGGGGTAGAAAAACGAAGAAAGGGAATCCTATCAAAATGTCAGCTATATTGAATAGTGGTGTATTTCCAGGAATGCAAGGTGGACCATTGGAACATGTAATTGCTGCTAAAGCAGTCGCATTTGGAGAGGCTTTAGATCCTTCTTTTAAGGAGTACGGAAAACAAGTGATTCGCAATGCACAGGCAATGGCGAAGAAGTTTATAGAAAAAGGCTATGGCATTGTTTCTGGAGGAACGGATAATCATTTGATGCTTATAGATTTGAGAAATAAGGACATCACAGGAAAGATAGCAGAGAATGCACTTGTAGAAGCAGATATTACGGTGAATAAAAATATGGTGCCATTCGATACGCAATCGCCATTTGTAACATCTGGAATCAGAATAGGAACAGCTGCTGTGACGACTAGAGGTTTCAAAGAAGCAGATTGTGAAAAAGTAGTGGAGTGGATAGATGAGGTGCTAACGAATCATGATAATGAAACTATTGTTGCTAAAGTAAGAGCTGAAGTGAATACTTATATGGAGGCGTTTCCTTTATATGCGTAAGTAATTTGCTTTAGTAAACCTTAAAGGTTTGCTAAAGCAAGTGGACTAATAACGCTAAATATTAGTAATGAATAAATAATAAAAATAGCTTGACAAATTTGTCAAGCTATTTTTATTTAAAATAAAAAACATGCTAGTGGACTAACTCATAAGTTAAGGTATGTTAAGCTGCCGTAATTATTAGTTTTTGTTAGGGACAAAAAACGGAGTTACGCCGTAGCGCAATGAGTGTTTTTGGAACGACGCAGAAGCTGATAAGTACAAATCTTGGGGATATCGGAATTTATGAGTTAGTCCACTAGTTCGAGGTTGTACCTCGGACTTAAGAAGCTGTTTTTATTTTTGTATAATATTAGAAATTAAATATTGATGAGGTGCGTGAATTTTGATTGGATTTCGTTGGATATTTGGCGTAAGTGTAAGTCCGAGGTGCAACCTCGAACTAGCAAAATTCGATTTTTTGTTAGTGTATTTTTGTTTTTAATAATTACTTCATTTCTTGCTTGTAATTCTTCTAGTATTGTAGAAGATAATCGAATTATTTTTTCTGATATTAATACAGGAAAAGAAGCTATTACTAAAGATGAAATAGAAGATTTTTTCCAAGATATTTCTGATGAAGATATGCGTTTACAGGTAGGAATGGATTTTATTCTTTCTTTACCTAAATTAAAAGAAAAATATACTAACTCACTGAAAAGTAGTATTTTATTATTTAATAGAAAAGATAAGAAAAAGATTAATCAAATTTTTAATGAAATAACTCCTTTGATTAATAAAATCAATCCTAGTATTTTATCTGATTCTATTCGACTAATAAAAATAGAACCTAACCTTTATGGCAAAGGTGTTTTTTATACACGTGAAAATGCGATAATTATTCCTGCTGATATGTTGGACGATTATAATGAAAAGGTATTTAAAGACATTATTATTCATGAAATATTTCATATTTATTCGAGATTGAATAAAAAGGAAAAAAGGAAAGAGTTATATGATTTAATTCAATTTAAAAAAATAGAAAATGAGTTATTAATACCTCATGAATTGAATAATAAAATACTACTTAATCCAGATGGATTAGAAAAGGAATGGTATATTGAAAGTAGGGTAGGAGACAAAAATCATCAATTAATTCCTCTATTAATTTCTATTTCAGATCAAGTCGATTCTGATAATTATATGGCGAATTTAGAATTACGATTTTATGCTGTGCAACAAAATGAAAACCTATATTCATTATCAGAAGATAAATATTTTCTAATAGAAGCTATTCCAGATTTTTACACTCAAGTAGGAGATAACACAACATATATACTACATCCAGACGAAATCCTAGCAGAAAATTTTGTGATAGCAGTATTGGCACAAGAAAATCCAACGATACTCAAAAGCTTATCTCCCCAAGGAAAACAACTCGTTCTGAGTTTAATAGAAATATTAAAAAATTAGAATAAAATATCTTAGAGGTTCTTAGCATTTTTGGTATTTAAAACGCTTAAATTTGCAACATAAATCTAAAAAAAATATGAGTGTGACTACAAAAAGAGAAGATTCCATTATCCAAAAGATACTATTATACACATGGTATCCAGCTATTTTGTTTACAGCTGTTTTTTTGGCTATTTATCTGATTCGAGAAGGCTATAATGACGTATTTATTATAGGATCGATTTCTGTTATGGCTATGATTTTTATATTCATTATGGAATACCTGAATCCAGAACATAAAGAATGGCAAGCTAGTGGCAAAGTGATGAAACATGACTTTCTCCATATGCTGATAACTTCTGTCGTTCCTACCAGATTATTTGAATTTTTACTTAGACTTGCTTTGCCTATTTTGGGAATATGGGGAGCGACTTACGTTGGAGGATTAGGTATATGGCCTGGAACTGGAGACATGAGTTATCTATCTTTGTTTTTACAAATGTTACTAGCCATTCATTTAGGAGATCTGGGCTACTATATCTTACATCGTTCTTTGCATGAAATCCCTAGGATATGGCCATTTCACGCTGTACATCATAGTCCAGAGCAACTTTATGTCATCGCAGCTAATCGAGCACATCCTATACAGATATTCTTTACTTATGGTGTTCAAATTGCTATTTTATATACGATGGGAATTAGCTCAGAAGCATTATTGATGTTCAGCGTATTCGTATCTGTGAATGGACAATTACAACATTGTAATATCCGCATGCGATGTAGCATTTTCAATTGGATTTTTGCTACTGCTGATTTACACAGATGGCATCATTCCATAGAAATTGCAGAATCTAATTCCAATTATGGAAATAATGTCGTTTTATGGGATATTCTTTTTGGAACTCGTTTTTTGCCTAGTAAGGTTACGATGGAACATGATCGTATAGGACTTCCTCCTGGCACTGCTTTTCCAGAAACTTTTTGGGGACATGTGATGGCTCCCTTTCGTTGGGAAAATATTCGATACGATAGAGATCAAGTAGAAGAGTAAAGATGTTCATATATATTTTTCTAATCTGTCGCTTTTACTGCCAGTTTAGAGATATTGGAGATCTAATGTTAGATTATTGTAAATAATTCATAAACTATGTTTTATCTTTAGTGAAACGTATTCAATAACCTGAGCCATTATGCTTGTTCTTTTCTCTTCTAAAAAACACAAAAAATAGTTCCGTAGCTACGGCTATGCAACGATTTTTTGAATTCTTTAGAAGAAAAAATTACTACCCATTCTGGCTCAAGTTATTAAATACGTTTCACTTATGGAGTTGATTGACATTAAAAATCCTTTTTATGAAGAATTTACTACTAGCCCTTTTTTTACTAATAGCTTACCAAGTTACTGCACAAAATTTAACTAGGTTTCCTTATATCCAAGCGACCTCTACCACTTCCACCATCGTAGCATGGAGAACGTCGAGTTCAACGGTAGGCGAAGTGAATTATGGTACTAATCAAAATAATCTGAATCAAGTTGTACTAGAAAGTTCTGCGAACAGTCTTCATGGATTGACATTGGATAATCTCCAGCCAGATACTAAATATTACTATTCTATTTCTGCTGATGGAACAATTTTAGCATCAGAATTTTTTTGGACAGCTTCTGATGCTTCAGATCAAGAATTTTCCTTCCTTCATTATGGTGATTGTGGCTATAATAGTGCCTTGCAGCATCAAGTAGGCGATTTGATGGAAGCAGATGATGCCAGTTTTGCAGTAGTCTGTGGAGATGTCGATCAAGGTGGTGTGCCACATCTTTCCTCTGATGAAGGAGGAGATAATTATGATGAAATTTATTTCGATGTATATAATGATGGTGTAGAATCCAAAATGCTCGCTCACGAATGTCATTATACAGCAGTAGGAAATCATGATACTTACCTAGATAACTGTGCGACCTATACGCAAGAATTTTTCTTACCACATAATAATGCAGAAGATTCAGAACGCTATTATTCCTTCGAATGGGGAGATGCCAAATTCATCGCATTGGACGTGATCACGCCTTATGATGATACTACTTTTCCTATTAATTTTGCTGATATAGAAGATCGTTGGTGGACGGATTTCAGACAAGGATCTCCACAGTATCAATTTCTTGAAGAAGAATTGAAATGTAATGAAAGGAAATGGGTTCTTGTCTATTTTCATGAAGGTCCTTGGACGAATTATTGGGGAGTGGATTATAATATTCCCAGTAATTTAGGTGGCGATTATTTTCAATATGATGGAAATCAAATGGTAAGGCAACATCTTGTGCCATTATTTGAGCAGTATGAAGTAGATATGGTATTGTGTGGACATTCGCATTTATACGAAAGAGGGGAAAAGAATGGAGTTCTATATATAACATCTGGTTCCGCAGGCGATGATGATTTGAGTTCTAATAACCAAGTAGCTTCTCATCCAGAAATATTACTATCTCTTTTGGATAATGTATATGCGAAATATATGATTACAGAAAATTCTGTGATGCTGAATGTAATTAATAAAGACAATAACGTCGTTGATACTTATAATCATACTAAAGAATATACTGATTATGAAGAATTTCCTATCATAACTAATGCCACTTGTGCAGAAGCTACAGATGGTTCTGCTACAATATTGGTTACAGGTCCTAAGTCGCCTTATACTATAGAATGGTTTGATGGAACATTGGGTGGTACGATTACAAACCAAGCTCCAGGAACATATTATGCTGTGGTAACGAATGTCCATGGTTGCGAAAAAGTAACCTCTGTAATAATAGATGCAGGCATGGCTGATCCTGTGGCTGATTTTGATGTTACAGGTAGTGATAATTTATTCACATTCAATGCTGTAGATGAAGGTGGAACTTCATATTTTTGGGATTTTGGTAATGGAGATTCAGAAACTACATCCACTCCTACAGTTGGTTATCAATATCCATTATTAGGTACGTATACGGTTACCTTGACAATTACGAGTGTATGTGGTACCAATATGCAAACAGAAACAGTAAGTGCGAATAGTTATCCTGTAGATGTTTTTGATTTGGCGGATGACGCTCCATTTATAACAGTGTCACCTAATCCATTTACAGGACAAACGCAGATAGATGTGAAAAATTTATCTGGGAAAATGAGAGTGAAAGTATATGATATCGCAGGTAAGGAAATTCAGTCTTTCAAAACAAGGGATGAGTCATTTATATTGAATCTAGGTGATATTCCTTCTGGAAAATACTTCTTGAATATTTCAGATAAAAAAGGAGATTATGCAGTAAAGGATTTATTGGTGAAGTAATATTTTAATTTCGTCGATTCTTTTAAAAGAATCGACGAAACCTATTTCTAAAACAGCACAGTACTCGAATCAACTATCACTAATCAATTTTCTCCAAGAGCAACGTCATCCATTTCTTCCTTCCTTGTACTACAAACTGCTCTATATCCCCATTCTTAAGATGTACTTTCAATCCATTAGGAATGACATACATAGTTCTGCATAATTCCAGTCTGACGATATTATCAAATTCCATGGTCAATTCATGGTTTTGAATATTCATACCATGAGATTTATAGAATAGTCGTTGATTGGTAAAGAATAATCTTCCACCTACGCCTTCCATTCCTATAAAATGATTCGCACCACCTTGATAAATAATTTCTTCATTAGGATGAAGCTCCATTTCAACTTTGAACATAAGCTACTAATTTTTAATTTATTAAAACAAACCTTCCTTTTTTATCCATCGCCTAATTTTCGTTCGATTAGAAAAATAAGGAGAAGAAGTATTCAATTGTATCATCCTTCCCAAGGTCCACTCTTTATACCAAGGGATTTCATATAAATCATGATTACTCATGCGATGAATCAATGCTGTAATTCGATTGACTACATCATCTAATTGAGATAATAAATCAGGATAAGATTCTTCTTGATAATCCTCATGGAATTTCTGTGCCAATAAGCCTAACTCTGTCCATTTGAAACCCGTTTCTGGAAAATCAACAGCTAAATTATTCGATTTTCTATCTTGCCATTTTAAAACCAATTCTCTCTAACCCACTAGATACGCCACCACATCAGCAGGACTGATTTGTGTTTCCTTCTATTCCAATATTCCTACTTTTTTCACTAGGATTTTTTTCAAATCATGTTGAAGTTTCTGATAGTTCTTTTGAATTTGAAATAGTAATTCCTCTTTTGATTTTGGAATAGGCATGGAGTAGTCAATTTTTAAAGGAACTTAAGGGAGTAGAAAAGTAATAAGGTACGCATTTGACGGATTCTTATTCCTCCTGTCTTCGTTAAAAAAACTTTCCTTAGTTACAGTTATGTCAAGGATTTTTGCCTTGACATAAAAAATAATAACTTCGCCATTTTGTATATTTTATTAATTGCCTACTCCCTAAGTTAACGAAAAAATTACACAAATTCGAAAGTTTCCAAGACTTTTGAAGTTTTAGTCAAGCTAAAATAGCACTCTAGCAAAATAAAACTACAAAAAAAAGCAGCATCTTAAAATAAGATGCCACCTCTGTTCAAGTGTTATTACAATTCTTGAAATATATTCTTTTTCACTAATCAGCTAGGATGCTCAAAATTTAAAATGAAAAGTTCCCCGTGTTTTTGAACGATGTTGCTTTGTTCATTCTAACTATCTTTTTAAAGATATAAAACAAAAAACAATTACACAAATACCAAAAATTAAATATTGAAGTTCCGCCTTTCAGCGTTTAGTGGATGAACGAATGATTTTCGATGCAATCGAAATGAATGTCTAGTAGACATTCAAATGAGAGAACCGCTAGCGGGTAGTGCAGGAAATCCGTTTAAAACAAAATACTGTTTGAGCATAAACTGTTGTAAAACAAATATTTGCAACTATTTGACAGATGAAGCTAAAAATAACAAATGCTATTAAAGCGAGTTTATTTTGTTTAGGATTTACAAGATTTTGGAGCGTATAAAACGCTGTACAGCGGTGATTTTTCGTTCTTTTCATCAAGGAAAAGGACAAAGAGCACTTTTGCTCCCCTAAGCAAAAATGCAGGGAATTTTTGCTTAAAAAAGCATAGAATTTTGACCTACCTACTTATTAATGAATGAAATCCCGTACGCAACAAGTTGGAATCCACCTTGTCTAAAATCGTTCGGATACCATTATCAGATAGTTATTTTTCTATTTTAAAAATGGAGAATAGATTGGCTTGCTCTGCTTCGCTACGTTTCTGAAAAGAAAATAACGAATGGGCTTTTAGGGTAAATAAAGCAAAGCTACTTTTTAAAGCTAATGATAGGTCATAATGCTTATTTCCCTTACGCTTATCAAAAGTCGAAATATAAGAAAATAGTAGTAACACTATCCTGCTGTAAAGGCTATCAAAGGTGAAATCGCCATCATCTATTCTATTTTTCATGTCCGAAAGCTAGTAATTGCTGATGTCTTTTCCAAAAGTAGTCTACTTTGAGAATTGCTGCTACAAAATCACTCTTTTCATACCTCTGCGATTAATATTTATATCTAATATTTTTTTATTAGATAGCCTTTCTATTTTATCCAAATAACGCTACCTTTTATCTATTATTTCAATAACTTTGCGACTCTTTAGAACACTATGGATGATCCATAAATAATTGTGATTGAAATGAAAGATACTGATCTGTTATTATCTGGTAGAATAAAGCGACTAGCAGAATCTGCGACTATCAAAATGAGTCGTATGGCTAGGGAATTAAGAGAGCAAGGGCAGGATGTCATCAGTCTGAGTTTAGGAGAACCAGATTTTGATACGCCACAGCACATCAAGGATGCAGCTAAGCGAGCATTGGATGATGGATATACCAAATATACACCAGTTCCTGGTTTGCCAGAATTGCGAAAAGCGATTATTGAAAAATTCAAACGTGATAATGATCTAGAGTTTGGAATGGATCAGATAGTGGTATCTAATGGTGCGAAGCAATCATTAGCGAATATTGCACTTTCATTGTTGAATCATGGAGATGAAGTTATCGTATTAGCTCCTTTTTGGGTGACATATACGGAGATCATCAAATTGGCTGGAGCTACGCCAGTTATCTTGAAATCTGGCATTGAAGAAGATTATAAAGTGACAGCGGAACAGGTACGTGCAGCTATCACAGACAAGACTCGTCTAGTCATGTTTTCTTCTCCTTGCAATCCTACAGGATCAGTTTATACGCATGATGAATTATTCGCGATAGCTGATGTCGTAGCAGAACATGAAGATATTTATATCGTGTCTGATGAGATTTATGAGTATATCAATTTCACAGGAAAGCACGTTAGTATAGGTACAATTCCTAGTGTAAAGGATAAAACTGTTACAGTAAATGGTTTTTCTAAGGGATTTGCCATGACTGGATGGAGATTAGGCTATATTGGAGCACCAAAATGGATCGCTGCTGCTTGTGTGAAGATGCAAGGACAGTTTACCTCTGGAGCTAATGCATTCAGCCAAATGGCAGGAGCATATGCACTAGGAGCTGATATGAAACCTACAGATGACATGAGGGATGCTTTCCTTGGCAGAAGAGATATGATGATTGAGGGATTGAGTAAAATTAAGGGAATGAGAGTGAATGAACCAATGGGTGCATTCTATATCTTCCCAGAGATTAGCGAGTTTTTTGGCACATCTGATGGAGAAATGACAATCAATAATGCAGATGATTTCTGCGAATATATCTTGAGAAAAGGATTGGTAGCAGTAGTGACAGGTAGTGCTTTTGGAGCGGATAATTGCTTTAGAATTTCTTATGCTGCTTCTGAAGCAGATTTGAAAAAGGCAATTGATAGGATTGCAACGGCTTGTGCTAGATTGAAATAGCAATTTGTTGGGGTATTAGGAAGTTTGCTTAGGGATGTTGAATAAATAACTGTACGAAAGGATGAAATCAAAACGGACAGTTATTTATTCTTAGGTAATTCATTAGTTAGGCAACTATTTGGCTTATTTATTCGTCTCATATAATATACTTAAAATCTAACTACCTAACACGTCATATAAATATATAGAAAATGAAAAGATTACTTATTTTAATTATTTCGATTATTTTATTGACATTTAGTTGTAAGACGATTGGAAATGCTGTTAAGACAGAAGTAAAAGATGAAGTCGTAGAGAATGAATTAAAATACAATGAATTTGGAATGCCTATTCTTTTAGAATATACACCAATGATGATTGATTTAGGTAAGGTAAAAAGAGGTGAAAAAAGGGATTTGTCTTTTGATTATAAGAATACGAGTAATGAAGTAGTTGAAATTGAGGTGGTAACGGCTTGTAGTTGTACAGAAACAGATTATACGGTATCTAAAATGGAACCAGGAGGAAGTGGGAAAATTATCTTAGTTTTTGATAGTACAAGTAAGGAAAAATCTGAAACGATCGATGTAGATATTATTTTGAAAAATACGGATCCTAAAACAGATTATCCAATTGTAGATCGAATACAATTTAAGTACGAATTAATTCAGTAGTGATTAATTATCAATCACGTCAATTATTAATAAATGAATAATAATATCCAAGAGTTGGCAATGATTTTTTGTCAACTCTTTTTTTGTATATTTTTAGTATTTTCTTGTAATACCATCAATTTTGACGATGTATATTATAAGAATTATATCCTTGAGGATCAAGGTGCTATAGAAGGAGATGCTTCCTTTACTTTTAATGTTTATTCATCTGATATTACTGGTGATAAAATTATCGATCATGTTTATATTACGACTTATATGGATAATTATTTTGGCTATGTTTTTAATGGAAAAACAGGACAAGAAATAGCTCAATCTGGTTGGATAAATTTTATTTCTAAACCAGGTAGAGAAATGGCATTAGAATTCAGAGATTTAAATTGTAATAATAAAAACGAGATTATTCAATATTCTATTCAAGGACATGAAAATAATAAGGTTTATTTGGATATTTTACAATTAAATAATGACACACTCACTAATATATTTTCAAAGGAATTAACCAATTCTTACACCTTTAATTTATTAGGAACATTACCTTATCAGAAACCTATTTTTAATGATAATTGTGAAGAACCATTTTTATTGATAAGAATGGAAGATAGTATTGCTTTAAAAATTAAAAATAAAATAGATTATATTTTAGAGAAAAAATTAAAAAATAATATTGATAAAAATAATGTAGAGGTATATTATTTTAATAAAGAAGAAAATGGATTCCTGAAAAGGTAGTGACGATATAATGAAAAAGACAAAAAGACAAATTATACTAGAAATAGCAGCTACACGCTTTAGTAAAAAGGGTTTTGCAGCTACGTCTATGCGAGATCTCGCCAAAGAAGTAGGCATGGAAGCAGCCAGTTTGTATAATCATATTAAGTCCAAGCAGGAAATTTTAGGTGTATTATTATTAGATGCCGCCAACCAATATATGGAAGGCATGGATGAGGTAGAAAAATCAGATGCATCACCTATTAAAAAAATAGAATCATTAATTTCTTTGCATATTAAAATAGCATTAGATAATCCAGATACGATTTCTTTAATGACGCAGGAATGGATACACCTAGAAGGCGATGCTTTTTTGGCTTTTTCCAAACAAAGAAAAGATTACGAAAATAGATTTAAAAATATATTAATCGAAGGTATTAAAAAAGGTGAAATAAAAGATGTAAATCCAGATATTGCCTTGTTTTCCATATTATCTACCATGCGCTGGTTTTATGCTTGGTATTCTAGGAAAGATGGCTTGTCTTTAGAAGAATTAGAACGCCAGTTTTGTGATGTATTGATTAAAGGGATTTCAGAATGATGTCTATTGTTTATAAAGTATTTAAAGGCATTTTATTTGCTTTGTTTAGCTATTTTTTATTCCCGTAGCAACGAACATTTCTCCCCTTTTAAATGAATCATTTAATTTAAACGATTCTACCTCTTTTTCTAAATATTGATACAATGGTCTTTCTACTTCACCTTTACCTATCCATTTAATAAACCTAGCTCTCAAACTGGATTTTTCAATATGCCAATCTATGATGACTATTTTTCCTCCTGGCTTTAGTAATGAAATTAGATTATCGATGATTATTTCCCAATGAGGAAAACCAGAAAGACCTAAATCGCAAAGTATTGAATCAAATTTTATTACGTCAATTTTTCTTTCCTTAATCCAATCAGCATTTATTTTAGTCGCATCACCTTTTATAATTTTGGTATTATTCCAGTTGTGCTTATTAATTTTTATTTGAGCCTTATTAAGTATTCCTTGAGAGAGATCTATTCCTATTATTGTACCTATATTATTTAAATATTTTTGGAAATATTCAAAATTTTGTCCAGTGCCACAAGGTATATTTAAGACAGTATCATTTTCTTTTAATTCGAGTTCTTTAATAGCATATTCACGTGGTTTTTTATAATACCATTTGGAAGAAACCAAATCATAGACCTTCGAGAATCTATCATAGTATCGAATTTTTTTTCTTAATTGATGAAGACATTTGTTATTGAAGTAGTTTTTAAATAACGTCATTATTAGCTGTTTCAGTAATTCAATCCAATCACTTCACTTTCGTTCCCTTCTTCGCTTTAGCATCACTTTCAGTACCTCTCTTTCTCAGTATTTCCTCCGTTTTTGTATAAATATCAGCCATAGTCTTAGAATTAGTAGAATAATATTTCATCGAAGCATAAAATTCAACTTCTTCTACCTCGTGTACCCTAAAAATATGCCCATAATACCCTATGGCTATGCTGTCTTTGTCAGTAGCCTTGAAAAGGGGAATTGAGGCTTCTGCCATATGTACATCAGCTAAGATTTCTGATAATTTATTTTCTTTTAAAATACCTTCTGGTTTTATAGGTTTATTACAAGACGTAGCAAATAATAAAATGGGGATTATTATGATGAAAATCATTTTATTCAATACAGAATACATTACTTTTACTTTTTTATATTAATAGATATTGAGCGTGTATTATTTTTTAATCTTAAAATCTCAGTATCTTAAAATCTCAATATCTATTCACGATGTTAGAAAAAATATTATCCGAATTATCTCAGACGAATGCTTGCTTAGTTGCGGTGTCAAAAACCAAACCTGCTGCTGCTATTCAAGAGATGTATCTTAAAGGACAACGCATTTTTGGAGAAAATCGTGTACAAGAACTCGCCCAAAAGTACGAAGAACTTCCTAAGGATATTGTATGGCACATGATTGGACATTTACAAAGGAACAAAGTAAAGTACATTGCTCCTTTTGTATCTATGATTCATGGCGTAGAAAGTGTATCTCTTTTAAAAGAAATCAATAAGCAAGCAGCTAAAAATGATAGAATAATCGACTGCTTATTACAATTCAAAATAGCGGAAGAAGACAGTAAATTTGGTTTACAAATAGACGATATACAGTCATTCTTAACTTCAGAAGAATATACAGCACTAAAAAATGTCAACATCGTAGGTGTAATGGGAATGGCTACTTTTACAGATGATAAAGCACAGGTGAAAAATGAATTCAAGTCATTAAAAGCTATTTTTGATAACTTAAAAAATAATATTTTCCAAGAAAAAATATACTTCCAAGAAATCAGTATGGGAATGTCTGGCGATTATAAAATAGCCATAGAAGAGGGTAGTACGATGGTTAGAATTGGTAGTTTATTATTTGGTAAGAGATAGAGTTATCTGGAATAAGAATATCTATAACCATTGCACCAGTCAGTACCTATACAATCCTTTAATTCTGAAAATGTAAATATAAAGGGCCCTACAATAACTTCGATAATTTCCTTATTGTCTTTTTTGACAAAATACCAATGTGTAAGTATAACTCTTCGATAAGATCTCGTAGATAATATAAGGAGTATTTCTATTATCTATTTTTAATATGACTTCTTTCAGTTGTTTATCACTCATGACGGTTACGCCAATCGTATTTTTATAATATTCATCACCATTAAAGTTATCGTAGTGAGTATTTTGAAACGAAAAGTAGTTTAAAAAGAGACCATTCTAAACTATAATTTAATTTGACTTGTTACTTACAGCTAAAAAAACTCCAATTTCACTAGCTATTATCCCGAATTCCTTATTTTTGCATTCAAAGATTGTTTAAAATTAATTCCTAGCCCTAAATACTAATTTTAAACAAGTTCTAAATTGATAAATAACAAAGCCAGTATGCCAAACCAAAGTAAAGTTGTATCCAATTCCGAAATAGGAAGATTGAAGAGAGTTATTGTTCATAGACCAGATGCAGGGATAGGAAGAATCAGTCCTCGTCATGCAGAAGAATTATTATTTGATGATATTGTACACCTTCCTAAAATGCAGGAAGAACATGATATATTCACTTCCGTATTGAAGGCTTTTTTAGGAGAAGAGAACGTACTCGAAGTAGGGGAGTTGCTATTGACGGCATTAGGAAATAATGCAAAGAAAAAGAAAGTACTCCTAGATACCATCAAGACCTACGAAGAACTTCCTCAACGATATTTGGACTTATTGTATAGCTTGTCCAATGAAAATTTAGCGGATACACTGATTACAGGACATTGCCAATCGAAGGATATTATCCTACTCGATCCGATTCCTAATTTTATTTTTACTAGGGATATTGCTGTTACGATAAATGATCATGTTATCATTACCAAAGCGGCAAAAGAAGCTAGATTCAGAGAAAATTTATTAACTAGATTTATCTTTTGGGCTCATCCACTCTTTGAAGAAATGCACGATGCAGGAAAAGTCATCAATCTCAATGATATCGATGTTTTTCCTCCTTCCAGAAAAGGAGAACAAGTATCCATAGAAGGTGGCGATGTGATGATGGTACATCAGGATTATTTACTAGTAGGTTGTAGTGAACGCACCACTTCTTATGCGATAGATTTATTGAAAAAAGTGCTTTTTGAAAAGGGAGTAATTAAGAATGTCGTTCAGATTAATATTCCGAATGCTCGTTCTTGTATGCACATTGATACCATTTTTACGCAAGTAAATGTCAATGATATCGTAGCATACAAGCCATTCGTAGTAGATGGAAAAGGGGTGAATGTAGAAGTACACAGACATGATGGTTCAGCGATGCATTATCCATCTGTGAAGGATTTTTATATTAATGAATTGAATGCTAATATGAATTTTATTCATGGCGGAAATGGCATATCTCCTTATCAGGAAAGAGAGCAATGGACGGATGGTTGCAATTTAGTGGCAATTAAACCAGGTGTCGCCTTAACATATGATAGAAATCCTAAAACAGAGGAAGCATTTCAAGAGGCGGGTTACACCACCATTCATGCAACGGATTTTTTAGCAAAAGTTAAATCTGGAGAAATCAATCCAGATGAATTAGAAAATACGATCATTAATTTGCCTTCTGGCGAATTATCTAGAGCAAGAGGCGGATCACATTGTATGACCTGTCCGATAGAGCGAGAAATATTATAAATTCAGTGAACAGTTAGCAGTAGGGTCATGCTTGGTCTCAGTAAGTAAAATTAAAGATACATTACTTTAATTTTACTTGCTGAAATCAGAAGCTATAAATTTGTTCACTGGTAACGGCTAATTGGTAACTGTTTACAGGTAACTGAAAACTATGATAGAACATGAAACATATCTGCGAGTCAGATATGCAGAAACGGATCAAATGGGCTATTGCTATTATGGTAATTTTGCTCAATATTATGAAGTGGGAAGAGCTGAACTGATTCGTTCTCTAGGTTTGAGCTATAGAGATATGGAAAAGAATTATGGCATACTCATGCCAGTCATGTCCTTGAATATTCGCTATATTCGAGCTGCGAAATATGACGATCAATTAAGGCTGGTCACTTCATTAAGGAAAATGCCAGATAGGACGGTTGTTTTTCATACAGACATCTATAATGAGGAAGGGAAGTTGGTCAATGGAGGTACAGTAAAACTAAGTTTTATATCATCTTCAGATCATCAGAGTATGATAGCTCCAGATTTTTTATTACAAAAACTAGCGCCTTATTTTTAAACTACCTAAGGTCAAAGATATCATCAAATATTTCAAGGAACATCCCACTACCATTGGTTTGGTAGATTGGTCGAAAGGTAGATCTCTACCTGGTTTTTTTAATGTACCTATTTATGATATAGTTGTATTTTTGTATTTGGAGTTCAGAAGAAATGCATTGCAAGTACGTGCTAATTCTGTGGCATTTAGCTTTATGTTGGCACTATTTCCAGCTACTATCGTTTTATTGTCATTATTACCTTATTTGCCATTAGATGGATTTGTAGATGAACTTGAAAATAATATTTCAGATATCGTGCCCAATAATGTATTGGAAGTCATCATGGGATTCATTAGGGATATTACAGAAAATACACGAGAAGGTTTATTGTCTTTAGGTTTTATCCTAGCATTATTTTTCGCTTCGAATGGCATGATGGCGCTACTACAAGGATTCGATAAAAAATATGAAAAGACAGTTTTTCTATCCCGTAATTTCTTTGCTCAAAGAATAGTCGCATTACAATTAGTTTTTTTATTAAGTATTACTTTGATTTTTTCTATTTCACTCATCATTGGTGGTAATATATTGATAGAATATTTGGCAGAATATATCAAGGCTGATGCTTTTACAAAAGGGAGTTTCTTTTTCTTGCGTTGGGTAGCGATTTTGTTCTTGTATTATGGTAGTATTTCTGTTATTTATAGATTTGGTCCAGCTATGAAAGTGAAATTTAATTTCCTTTCTCCTGGTGCTACATTAGCCACATTACTTTGTATTTTATCTTCTTGGATATTCTCATTATATGTCAATAGTTTTGGTACATATAATCAGTTATATGGCTCTCTAGGAGTATTGATTGCCTTCATGCTTTGGCTAAAATTAAATGCTTTTATTCTGTTGGCAGGTTTTGAATTGAATGCAGCTATTGCGATCAATAGGGATATTAGAAAATTGAATGATAAGAAACTAAAGAAAATGATTAGAGAAGAGGAGAAGAATAGTGAATAGTATCACTTTTATTTTTTACTATTAATTCTTTCACTTTTAACTATTTACGAAATAAAAATGGTTTCCACTAACTACATATTATCCACTTACGGAATTTCTAAAGAATATGGTTTCTTATCAGAGAATATTGCTACGAAATTACCTGTCGAATATCAGGAATGGGAAAATATCGCTACTGACTTTCAAGCATTAATTAATGCAAATTCTTTAAGGAATCGATTGGATAATCTGCGATTAATCACAGATCCTATTTTTAAAACAAAAGCAGAGAGGGAGAGAGCAATGTTATTACTTTCCTTTTTTGGTCATGCCTATATTTTTGGATGGAATGATCCTGTGGATGAATTACCAGCCTCGATCGCTATCCCTTGGACGAAAGTAGCAGATAAACTAGGACGAAAACCTATTTTGTCTCATGCTAGTGCAGTGTTGAATAATTGGAAATTAATAGATAATAAAAAACCTTTTTCTATATATAATATAACGACGATTATTCAATTTCAAGGTAGTATAGATGAGTCATGGTTTTTTCTGATGACAGCAGTGATTGAGAAAAATGGAGCAGTAGCTATTAAATATATTGTCGATGCTATTCTCGCTGTAAAAAAAGATGATGAACATGAAGTATCCTACGCTTTAGGAAAAATAAAAAAGGTATTAAATGAAATTACTCAAAACCTAAAGGACATTAGAAAACATTGTGATCCTTATGTTTTTTATCATAGAGTTCGTCCTTTTTTAGCTTCTTTTGAAAATGTAAAATACAATGGATCAGAAGATTTTGTTCGTTCTTATCATGGTGGAAGTGCAGCACAAAGTTCATTGATACAAATGTTCGATGCTGCTTTTGGTATTCGACATCATCATCCTTTTTTGCAGGAAATGCGAAATTATATGCCACCTCTACATGCCGATTTTTTAAAATTTTTAGAATTTAAATCTAAATTAAAAGACTTTTGTAATGCAAAAATATCCTTACAAAATGATTTAGAGGAATGTATCGAATTATTACTAATTTTCAGAAATGAACATCTGAAGATAGCAGCAGAATACATCATCGCTCAACAACCAAAATCACAAAAAGAGCCTAAGGGAACAGGTGGTACGAATCCGATGATTTTTTTGAAGGAGATTAGAGATGGGAATTAAAGGTGTGGGGTTTTGGGATATGTATTTGTTTTGTTAAGTAATATTAAGTAAATTTATGATGATTTTAAGTATGAATTAGTGTAATATATCCATAAAGTTGTTATTATTTAGTGTTAAGGGATGGCGAATAAATAAGTGTCTGGAATTGATAAGATATTTTCGTGCTAGGCAAGGCGGTAAAAGTCGCGTTACGCCTTAGCGTAATAAGGTTTTTGCCAACGCAGTATAGTACAAAAATATGAAGTCAAAACGGTTACTTATTTAATTTACAGTGTACTAAGTACACTGTAAAGTAAGTTAGTTAAAAATTTGAAGGATGAGTTTTGTATCAAATCAATGAACGCCCGCAGCCTAATAGCCTTAGCTATTAAGGCGAGGACGTGAAGCAGAGTTGGAACAAAAGGCACTTTAAAAACTTAACATTACTTACTTTACAGTGTACTAAGGAAGTCATGATTTCTAGAAATGGTAAATTTTTTGTTCAATAATGACTTAGAA
>JBNMOV010000023.1:0-21461 GCA_051275765.1 Maribacter sp.
CTCGATGATTTACTTGAAATCCACCCTGAAGAGTCGTCGTATTAGATGTACCATAAGGCGGGTTTTCCAAATGGGCCTGTATCGCTAAACTATCATCTGGAAAGATGCCCGTATAGTGCTTTCTCTTGGTGTTTTGCCATGCTGCATAAGCGATTACAGACGAATTATCCTCATTGAAATTGATCTGGTAATCTGCACTTCCCACCCATACATTGTGCGTCCTTTCTTCTGATTGCTGCTTGAGATAAGCAGGATTATCCATCATTTCGCCACCATACCTGAACTCATTCATATTGCTGAGGCTTACTTCTAATTTCTGGTTTTCAGTAGGTAAAAAGAATAGATTAGTTCCGAATGAAGTATTTTCGAGTAGGGGAAGTTCTGAGAAATTATCATCATTGTGATCGTATAATCCTCGTTCTCTATGATTGAAAAAGAAGGCAGCCCCCGATTTTTTATTCTTTTGTACCAATGAAGCATTACCACTAATGATAAAATCATTGCTTGTTCCATTGATATTTTGATAAAAAGAATTCAATTCATAGGAATTTTCTTTAGGTACTTTGGTGATCACATTTACAGTACCCCCTATGGCACTCGAACCATACAAGGAAGATCCTCCACCTCTGATGACCTCTATGCGATCTATCATATTAGTAGGAAGTTGTTCTAATCCATACAGGCCTGTTAATGGACTAAATATAGGTCTGCCATTGATAAGGATTTGAGAATATCCACCTGCTAAACCATTTATTCTCAATTGTGTATAATTACAAGTTTGGCAGTTCGATTCTACCCTTAATCCAGGTTGAAATCTTAATCCTTCAGATAGATTACAAGCTTGTACATTATCTAATATTTTGCTAGTAACGACATTTACCATCACAGGAGAATCTGTCTTTCTTTTAAACGTTTTTGTTCCTGTAACGACTACATCATTTAAACGAAATATACTTTCATTGAGATCGAAATTTAGCTCATGATCCTTATTATTTTTATCAATAATAATGGTTTTCTTTTTTTGCTCAAAGCCAATATAAGAAACGGTGATTTCATAAGTTCCAAAAGGAATTTCATGTAAATGGAAGTTTCCTTCTTTATCACTTTCTGTTCCACTGATAGGATCAGTAGAGATTGAAATGTTAGCCAATTCTTGTAGTTTACCATCTACTTTCACACTGCCATGAATATCTCCTGTTTGACTAAAAGAAAATGTAATGGATAGTGTACTTATAATAATGGTAAATAATGTTCTAATTAAATTCATTTGTCTTACTTTAATGTTGTGCAGTGCAAATATATAAAGTTAGACTAGTCTAACAAATTTTATTGAGAAATTATTTATCTTTGTTTTCAAAACTAGATTCATGCCTACACAAACGAAGGAAAACTATTTAAAAGCGATTTTCTCTATCTCTCAGAAAAGTGATACCATTTCTATGACTGAGTTAGCGGATATGATGCAGGTAAGCAAGTCAACTGCCAATAGTATGGTAAAGAAAATGAAAGAAAACGACTGGCTAGTATATGAAAAATACAAACCTTTAAAGCTTACATCCAAAGGACGAAAATTAGCAGCATTGATAGTGAGAAAACATAGATTGGCAGAAATGTTTCTATCTAAAATAATGGATTTTGGATGGGAGGAAGTTCATGATATTGCAGAAGAAATGGAGCATTTAAAATCGACGAAATTATTCGATAGAATCGACGAAATATTAGGTTTTCCTACACAAGATCCACATGGATCTCCTATTCCTGATAGAACAGGAAAAATTACGAGACCAGATTATTTGAATCTTACCACCTTAAATAAAGGAGAAAAAGTGCGACTAGCTGGCTTAACAAATAGCTCGAAGGAGTTGTTAATCTTTTTGAATAAAAAGAATATTAGGCTAGGAACAATCCTAATAGTAAAGGACATAGAGGAATTTGATAAGACTTTCGAAATCTTGCTTAATGATAGTCAGCCAATTATGTTGACTTATAATGTGTGTCAGTGCCTTTTGGTGGAACAGATATAATTTTTTAGGATCATTTTAGCATTACTAAGTTGTTGAATGATCAGAATTTTCACTCATAAATAATCTTCACCCTTCTATCCAAAGGATCTAAATTTTCATAAAGTGCATCTAAAAATTCCTGTCCATGCTTGACATAGATAGGAATGAAATTGTCCTTTCTTTCTTGTAAGCTATTACTAGGAAATAACTTGTCCTTCACAGCTCTTATTTGAGAAACCGTTGTTTCTTGATTTTTCTTTTCAGCCTTAATAATCTTGTTTTCTAAATTCTCTAAGCCTTTGATAGCCTTAGCCATTTCGCCTTGTGCAGCCTTTCTCAGAGTTGGCTCAAATCCCTCTATTTTACGAATCAATTGCTGATAATAATCTTGAATGCTATTTTTTTCATTTAAAATATTATTTTCCTCATTTATATTTTTCTTTACGTGTTTTTTAATCAATAAATCAACATCATTCCAAATAGTTTCTTCATTCAAACCTAATTTTTTCATTTTTTTGGCAGAATTAGCATCTATCCACAAAACAGAATCTCTACGAATAAGCATAGGGTAGGGAACACCAAAATATTCAAACTGCTCTTTTCTCTCTAACCAATAAGCCAATTCGCCACCACCACCAATATAAGCAAGATTAGGAAGTATCCATTCTTGATAAAGTGGACGCATGATGACATTAGGACTATATCGTTCTGGATTCGCTGCTAAATCCGTTATAATTTCTTCTTCTGAAAATGAAATATTTCGATTGAGTACTTCATATTTTCCATCCACGAAATCTATTCGTTCTCTAAACCCTTTTTCAGTATAAAAAAGATTGATAGGACGAGGAAAAGCCTGTGGCTTGAATCCTTTTTTTTCCAGTTGTTCTTGTGCTATTTTGACTAGAGATTCTGATTTTCTTCCTAGTATCTCCTTTTTAAAAAGCTCTATAGATGCTTGTTTTAGCCTTTTATCACTAGGATCTATGATAACCAAGCCTTTATCCTTGAACAACAGATGTGTTAGTTCAATCATAAATTTGCCATAAGTATCATTGTTCTCATGAGCTTTCATCAGATAACTGATGATTTGTTTGGAGGACTCTGAATCGCCTAAAATACCTTTTAATTGTTCGATAAGAGGAGTTATTTTTTCAATAGACATTTGTCCTACAGAGCCACTTTCATCATTATCCCAAACTAGCGTTTCTCTAAAGATTTTCACATGATTAATCTCCTCAAAATCATGATCTTCACCACCAAGCCAAAACACAGGTACAAAATGATAATCAGTATAAGTATTATTCAATTTTTGGCTCAAATTAATAGCAGATACGATCTTGTAAATATAATACAAAGGGCCAGTAAAAAGACTAGGCTGATGAGCGGTAGTAATCGTAAAAGTATGCTCCTTTTTCAGTGATTGTATATTATCAGCAACAGCCTCATGATGATCTAAGGACTTATACTGATCTTCTAATACTTCACAAAGTAGATTCCTGTTAGCCTTACTTTTTATCCTGTTTTCAATAATGCTAGGAAAAGCATCCAGTTCTGGTCTGAAAGCATAAAAAGAAGCTAAGTCTGGATGTAAACTAGCATAAGAAGTATCATTATGCGAAAAGACTCCTGCATCTTCAAAAGAAATATATTTACAATCCATTAGATTTATTATTTACAACAGCTGCTGGTTTGAGGTGCATTTACACCAAACAAAAGAAACAGTCCGAGGTACAACATCGAACCAGCAGAATTAAGATACGACAAATGAAATTAGAGCTGTTTCAGTTCAATCACTTATTAAAGAACGTCTATCTAAAATGCTCTACTTTGACAAAAAACTGAGGGTCTATAGCATTTAGAGCTTCAGCTACATCTTTAGATGCTACGATAACTACCCATTTTTCATAATTCAAAGGAACTCTTCCAACTACTTTTGCATAGGTAACATTTTTGGTAAAAGTATTTTCTATCCTGATTACACTTCCTTTTGGAGCAGTGGTATGAAGACAATATAAGCCATTCAAACTAAAATTATCTTTATCATTCCATTGTGCCTTTCCGGTTTGGATATAAGTCTTTCTTTTGAATCCTTTACTGAGAAACTCAGATTTATTTTTACTATTTTCTATAGTCATTTTGCCACTTGGCCCAGCAGGGAATTGCCATTTTTTATCTATAGGAGCGATTTTTATCCATCCTACAGCCAATTTCTGACCTAGTATCAAAGTATGAGAGCTCAAGTTATTTCTCGCCATCATCGTATCTACAGATACTCTAAAAGAACGAGTAGCAATACCATACAAAGTATCCCCTTTTTTTACTTGATAATAAATAGGAGCGATTTTTTTTCTATCTATTCCCAACTTCAAACTCCTCATAATCGACTTATTAGGAATAGGAACTACGATAATTATCCCTGGATGGACAACCTTATTTTTTATACTAGGATTATAATCATAAAGCATCTCTAGTGTCAAGCCATAAAATTTTGATAAAGAATAAAGTGTTTGCCCTTTTTCTAGTTGATGATTAAATAGTTTCTGTCCTCTGTAATTGATGTCTAATAAAACAGTATCTTGGGGAATTAGATAATTAAGGCTGTCTCCCGTAGTGAATGCTACATTGGCAGAGCAAACGAAAAAGAATAAGTAAAGTAATTTTCTCATAATTTAAAGAGTAAATTTAGCAGGAAGCTGTTTTAATTTGGCTTTTGAAAATTAACTAAAACAGCTTTTAAGTCATTGATTAATTTGCTGCAAAATACATAGAACTAATGAATTTAGACAAATATTATGAATGTAGTTATCCAATATTTAGTCTGAGTAACTTAAATTCCTTTATTACAAGGTTTTAATCCTAACATTAAAGATACTCAATGACTGATATTAAAGTATTGGCTGTTATTCCAGCAAGATTTGCTTCTACTCGTTTTCATGGAAAACCATTAGTAGAAATAAGAGGGAAGTCGATGATTCAAAGAGTATATGAATCTTGTATTCAATCAGAAATGCTAGAAAAAGTAATTGTAGCAACAGATGATGAACGAATTTTTAATCACCTAAAACAGCATGCGGCTGATGTAGAAATGACTGATTCCAATCACAAAAATGGAACAGAGCGAATAGCTGAAATTGCAAGAAAATTTATAGATTTTGATCTAGTTATTAATGTACAAGGAGATGAACCCTGTATTCATCCGGAACAGATAAATGAACTGGTTTCTTTGATGAAGAATAATCCTTCTTTTGAGATAGGAACATTGGCTAAACCTATTTCAGATAAAGCTATTTTTAAAAATAAGAATGCTGTAAAAGTATATTTATCAGAAAAGGAAAATAAGGCTATGTCGTTTTTTAGATTAGGAGAATTCGTGGAGAACGAAGCGATAGGAAAACATGTAGGAATTTATGCTTTTAGAAGAAAAACTTTACTGAAATTAGTAGAATTAATACCTACTGAAAACGAAAAAGAACTAAGTTTGGAACAATTGAGGTGGATGGATAATGATTATAAAATTGCGATTACTTGGACAAACTATGAATCGCCTAGCGTAGATGTACCAGAAGATTTGGAGAAAGTGAAGATTCATATGGATAAACATAATTTAAGCTGATGAATTACTGTAGTTACTGTGGCTCAGATAAAATAGCCTTTAAAAAACCTAAGGGTGATGTGCACGAAAGATTCATCTGTCCATCATGTAAGGTTATTCATTATTCTAATCCTAATATCGTAACAGGTTGCCTTCCTGTTTGGGAAGATAAGGTCTTATTGGCAATGCGAGCGATAGGTCCAAGAAAAGGTTATTGGAATGTCCCGGCCGGATTTATGGAAAATGGAGAAACAGTAGAAGAAGGAGCATTGAGGGAAGTTTGGGAAGAAACAGAAGCCAAAGTAGAAATCGAAGGGATGGTTACGCTTTACAGTATTCCGCATATCAACCAAGTATATATGCACTTCTATGGCAAAATGCTCACACCTGATTTCGCCTGTGGCATAGAAAGCTTAGAAGTCCAATTATTTAAAGAAGAAGAAATTCCTTGGGATAAGATAGCTTTTACATCATCTACTTTTACATTGAGACATTATTTTGAGGATAGAAAAAAAGGAATACATCAGCTTCATAGAGGGTGTTTGGATTTGTAATGAATATTCTGAATTTATTTGTTCGAGGTGCAACCTCGAACCTCTCCTGCTACCCAACTTCCAACAAAACACTTAACTAAATTCTTAAACATATTTTTAGCAGAATACTTAAAATCTAACAGGAGTTTAAATCCGAGGTGCAAACTCGAACTAGCATCAGTTAATAAATATCTCGTCATCAAACCATCTCCTTATCAATCTGAATCGTACCTTTACTAAAATTTTAATACAATGGGATTATTACAAGGTAAGGTAGCATTAATAACAGGAGGTTCTAGAGGAATAGGAGAATCTATCGTTAGAAAATTTATCGCAGAAGGAGCTAAGGTTGCTTTTACTTATCATTCGTCAGCAGATCGTTCTAATGCGATTATTGAAGAACTAGGAGAAAATGCGAAAGCATACCAATCTGACGCAGCTTCATATGATGGCTCTATGGCTTTGATCAAGGAAGTCATGGCAGATTTTGGAAAGATAGATATTTTGATTAATAATGCAGGTATTACTAAAGATACCTTATTGATGAGAATGTCAGAAGACCAATGGGATTCTGTGATTAATACCAATCTTAAGTCAGTTTTCAATCTAACCAAGGGCGTGATGCGTCCAATGATGAAGGCTAGGGGAGGCTCGATCATCAATATCAGTTCTGTAGTAGGAATAATGGGAAATCCAGGACAAGCCAACTATGTAGCATCTAAAGCTGGCGTGATTGGATTCACTAAAACGGTAGCAAAAGAAGTAGGATCTAGAGGCATTCGTTGTAATGCAGTAGCACCTGGTTTCATAGAAACGGATATGACAAACGAACTGGACGATAAAACCAGAGAAGCTTATATGAATGTCATTCCAATGAAAAGGTTAGGAAGAGGAGAAGAAGTAGCTAATGCTTGTTTATTCTTAGCATCCGATTTGTCATCTTATGTATCTGGACAAACGATTAATGTCTGTGGTGCGATGTGCTGTTAGATTAGATAGTAAGATTTTAAGATGCTGAGATTTTGAGATAAAGAATTGATAGTATTGTAATCTGCTGCTAGAAGTTGAGAATAGTTAAATAATTTGATTTAGATATCTACTTAATAATATGGTTGAATTTAAGAGATTCAAGTTAGACAATGGCTTAGTTGTAATTGTCCATGAAGATGAGAGTACGCCATTGGCTGCTGTGAATTTGCTGTATAATGTAGGTGCAAGAGATGAGCTTGAAGAGAAAACAGGATTCGCTCATTTATTTGAACACCTAATGTTTTCTGGTTCTGCGAATGTACCAGATTTCGATGCTTATATCCAAAATGCAGGAGGAGATAGTAATGCCTTTACTAATAATGATATCACGAATTATTACGACACTATTCCTGCTGCAAATTTAGAAACAGCACTTTGGCTGGAAGCAGATAGGATGTCTGCTTTGAATATCAACAAGCGTTCTTTGGATGTCCAGAGAAAAGTAGTGGTAGAGGAATTCAACGAAACTTGCCTCAATATTCCTTATGGCGATGCTTGGCATAAAATAGCCAGTATGGCATTTAGAAAACATCCTTATCGCTGGCCTACAATTGGTTTGGTTCCACAGCATATCCAAGATGCAGAATTGGAGGATGTCCAATACTTTTATAAAAAGCATTATTCTCCTAATAATGCAGTTTTAGTGGTAGCAGGAAATGTAAAAACTGATGAAGTTAAAGTATTAGTAGAAAAGCATTTTGGAAGAGTTCCTGCAAACAAAAAACATGAAAGAAAATTACCAGAAGAATCTCCTCAGATAGAAGAACGAAGGACTATTGTGACTGCTGATGTTCCTTTGGATGCCATTTATATGGTATTTCATATGGTGGATAGAGTAGACGATGATTTTTACTCAATAGATTTATTATCAGATATATTGTGTAATGGAAAGTCATCCAGAATGTACAAGACACTGAAAAAGAAACTCCATCTTTTTGCAGATATAGATTCTTATGTTACTGGGAATTTCGATCCTGGTTTGTTGGTGATAGAAGGACGCTTGGCAGAAGAAGTTACGATAGAGAAGGCAGAGGCGGCTATTTGGGAAGTGATCAATGAAGTGAAGAATAATGGCGTAACAGAAAATGAATTGCAAAAATACAAGAATAAAGCCATCAGCGGCTTAATATTCAATGAATGCAACTTGTTGAATCGTGCGATGACTTTAGCCTTTTTTGAAACATTAGGTGATGCCAATATTATGAATGAAGAACCAGATAAGTACAAGAACAAAACACTTGCAGATATTAATAGAGTAGCAAATCAATATTTAACCAAAGAAAATTGTTCAGTATTGATATACAAGAGAAAGGAAGAAGAACCTACAGAAGCATAAGTAGATATTGAGATGCTGATTTATTCTTTTATCTTCTCCACCTAGCCCTTTTTCCTCTAGCGTCAAAATGCACCATTTGATGATCAAAGAAGTTGCCAGCTTTTTTATAGTACGTTCCTATATTATAAAAAAGGCGATTAATTACTAAACTAGTAATTAATCGCCAAGATTGTAAGAGTTAATAAAACTTAACTTCTAGAAGGATATGTTCCTTGTAATGCAATGATATAATTTAAGCCAAGGTAACGCAAGGATTTTGCATCTTCTGCATCCTTTACACCAATAACTCTTCCCTTTTGTCCTAACGAGTATCTATGATGACCTCCCACATGCAATGGAACCCTACCATCCAAATCAGGTAAATTGAAAGTGGTGCGACCATCTCCTCCATAAGTTGTACCTATTAGAGAAAATAAGGCTGTATTTTCAGCAATAGGTAATACTTGACCATCACAAAATGCCCAGCCTCTAGGGGCGAAATTTCCTGCGAATATAGCTACTTGTCCCATTGTAGGATTTTCCCAATTGGGGTTTTCTTCTGATTTTAGAAAATCTACTCTGTCTTGGAGTTTAGTCAAATCTTCGTGCAATTCATGGATACCTTCCTCATTGGAATTTTTGACAGTACTCGCTGAAGTGAGCATAAATAAGAAAGCTCCAAGCATAATTATAATAGAAAAAGAGAATAATAATTTTTTTGAATTAAACATATTGTCTCATATTTAATAAGTAATAAATTCAAATACTTGATTATTTTGAATGATTACTTATGATAAAAATAATAAGTGTTGTAGATGGAATTATGATGATTAATGAATTAATTTCTGCTAGGGTAAGTACCTTCCATGCAGATAATATAATTCAAACCAAGGTATTTTATAGGATGTGTAGCATCTGCTTTAGTTGCATCTGTAGTACCCTGTACTTTTCCTTTTTGTCCTAATTGATACTTATCATGTGATCCCACATGCAATGGAACTCTACCATCCAAATCAGGTAAGCCAAAAGTCGTTCGACCATCGCCTCCATATGTTGTTCCTAAAATCGAAAATAAAGCATTATTAGAACTAATAGCCAAGAGTTGCCCATCACAAAAAGCCCATCCTCTAGGAGCAAAAGTTCCTGCAAACATAGCGATTTCCCCTATATGAGAATCAGAGAAATTAGGGATGTCTTGATTCTGGAGAAAGTTGATTTCTTCTTTTAGTGCAGTAGCTTTTTCATATATATCTTCTATAGCTTCTTGATCTGACTTATCAAGCGTACTAGCTGAAGTGAAAGTAAATAATAATGATCCTGCTATGATTAGTATTGAAATGGGGAGTAATAATTTTTTTGAATTAAACATATTGCTCTATATTTAGTATAATGTAATAATATTGTTTTCTTAAAGGTTAAGGATTAGGTAATAGGATTAATTTCTACTTGGAAAAAGCCCTTGTGTTGCAATAATGAAATTTAATCCTAAATAGCGAATCGACTTAGAATCTTCTCCTGCAGCAGCGTTTCTCTCTCCTTGCATCTTTCCTTTTTCTCCTAAAGTGTGATCTCTGTGTCCTCCAACATGCAATGGAACTCTACCATCTAAATCAGGTAAACCAAAAGTCGTGCGACCATCACCTCCATAAGTTGTACCTAATAGAGAAAATAAGGCTTGGTGTTGACTAATAGGTAATATTTGTCCATCACAAAACTGCCATCCTCTAGGAGCGAAGTTTCCTGCGAACATGGTAATTTCCCCTAGAGTGGATTCTGATCGATTAGGATCATACATCTCTAGCGTCTCTACATTGTCTTCGATGACAGATAGCTCTGCGAATAAATCAGAAATAGCTTCCTGATTAGATTTTTCTAAAGTACCTGCCGATGTGAAAATAAATAAACCAACTCCTAGAACCACTAAGGCTGATAAGGAGAGTAATAATCTTTTTGAATTAAACATATAGTCTGATATTTAGTATAAAAAAAGTGTGTCATTATCTAGAAGATCATAGTTTCTAATGAATGCTAAATCGCTTTTTCTTAAAATCTACGTTTCTTCTGTTACAAGTTTAGGAGAGTATCGTCTTTTTTCCAAAATATTAGGCACTCATGTTCTGAACGGTAGCATATTTGTTCTGAACGGTAAGGTTTTTTCCGTTTTTTGACAAAAACAGCTCATTTTTCGATTTTTTGATGTGATTTTTGATTTGAAATAAAAGCGTATTCATATGCTTAATTCATACAATATGTCAAAATCCGCTATTCTACGAGTAGAAATAGCGGATTTTGAATAGAAATGTAAAATATAATTTTGTTAATAATTACGACTGCCTAGCTTTTTTAGCATCTATGAAGCTTTTGATAAAGGTAGCCATTGCGATAACTGATGTAACTATCATTGCTCCCACTCTTACTATTCCCATTGTATCATTGGCTGAAAGGTTACTAGTCAATGGTTTGATTAGTGCTATGATGATAAGTAAGGTAAGTAATACGACGATATGTGCAACAGCCTTATTTTCTTTTTTCAATAAAGGTGTACATAATAAGAATATAACTCCAAAAGCAGGGGCAATAAGTGCTGTCATAGAACGAACTTCTGGATCATTGGAAAAATAACCCCATAGCCCCATAGCTATGAGTACGGCAGCATTCAGTAAATTAGCGATATATGGTTTCATAATTATAAGATTTTGAATAAATTAATACTCCAAATGTAAATATTTATTCTTAAAAAGAAAGGGGATGCTATTCAGCATCCCCTTTGATTAATCATTTTTACACTAAGATTACTATTTTACTAGCATCAATTTTTCTACAACTCTTGATTCTTTGACACGAATTTCTAAGAAATAAGTTCCTTTTGAAAATTTTTGGATATCAATAGTTTGGTTAAGATCGTCTGTATTTTGTTCAGCCATGAAAATAGTTTGTCCTAAGATATTGACTACTCTGATAGAAATATCTTCCTTTTCTGTCAGACTCATAGATAATTGGAACAATCCATTACTTGGATTAGGATAAACGCTCCAGCCTGTTACAAGACTTGGATCTAATGTGCTTGTGGTAGTCGATACAGTTGCAGAAGCTTCTGTAGTACAACCATTGGCATCAGTTACTACAACACTATAAGTGCCATTAGCTAAATCGTCGATGAAGATACCGTCTTCGCCATTGGACCATTGCCAAGTATATGGTGCTGTACCTCCGGTAGTTCCAGCAAGGATACTTCCGTTATCTCCTCCAGTATTTCCAGTTACTTGCATATCTATCATTAATTCAGGTGCTCCAGAAACTGTAAATGAAGTTCCTGTGGCACATCCTTCTGCATCTGTTACGAATAGAACGTAAGTTCCTGCAGGTATTTCAGCTAAATTTTCTGTTACTTCTCCATTATTCCAATCATATGTAAATGGAGGTGTTCCTCCTGTTACAGCTACATTGATAGCTCCATCAGATTCTCCACCACAGCTTACATTAGTTACTTGTCCAATAACAGAAATACTAGGTGATCCTGTAATCGTAACACTTCCTGCTTCTGAACAACCATTTATATCTGTAACAGTTACAGCATAAGTTCCGCTATTCAATCCTTCTTGGAAACCATCCGTACTTCCATTATTCCAACTATAGGTAAATGGTGCAGTTCCACCAATTAGACTAACAGATACACTACCTGTTTCTACTCCACAATTCGCATCGCCACCATTCATAATAACTTGGATAGGATTAGGATCATTAATAACTACAGAACTTACTCCTGTACATCCTTCAGAATCTGTTGCTGTTACAGTATATATGCCTGTACACAGATTGGAGATAACACTTCCTGTCTCACCATTAGACCATTCGTAAATTGCACCAGCAATATCACTTTCTGCTAGAGCAGAACCATTGCAATCATCTGCACAAGAAGGATTATTGACAGTAATTTCAACGAAAACGAAATTACATCCACAATCTTCTTCGACAATAATAGTTTCTACAGCAGTACAACCACCAGCATCTGTGGCAGTTACTATATATGTTCCAGCAGATAAACCATCAACCACATCACCACTTTCTCCATTACTCCATGCAAAGGTAACATTCACTCCACTGGCTGTAGCGAAACCAGTTCCATCATTTCCTAGACAAGTTTCATCAGTAGAACCAGCTGCTAATGTAAATCCTGTGCTTTCCTCTACAAAGAAAGTTTCACTATAAATACATCCATTGGCATCAACAACAGTTACAGTATGATCGCCTGAACATAATTCTATTGGACTATCAATAGTTTGTCCATTACTCCAAAGGAAAGTATAAGGAGAAGTTCCTCCATCTCCTGTTCCTCCAATTACTCCAGCACAGTTTCCTGAGCATCCTGTAGGAGTGATATTATTCACGAAATAAGTGAGCGTTCCATCACATCCACAGCTATTTTCAACAATGACAGTTTCAGTAGCTGTACATTGAGTATTAATATCTGTGAGTGTTACAGTATATGTTCCTGCCACTATTCCTAGATTATCTGGACCGTTTACACCATTACTCCATGTGTAAATATAAGTGGCTATTCCAATAGATGAAACCTGTGCTGAACCATCATTTTCTACACAAGTTTCTGGACTTGATACAGTAGTAAAACCAATTTCAGCAGATTCTGTAATGACTAAATCAGTAACAGCTGTACAACCATCAGAATCAGAAACAGTAACTACATAAGTTCCTGCACAAAGATTATCTTCTGTAGGTTGTGTAGCTCCGTTAGTCCATAGATAAGTATAATTTCCATTTCCACCAGTAGCAGAAACAGTAGCTAATCCATCACATTCTCCAAAGCAAGAGACGTTATTAATTACTTGAGATATTGCGAGCATGTTTCCACATCCACAGTCATCCTCAACAACAACACTAGTTGTTGCTACGCAATTATCAGCATCAAGGATAGTAACAGTATATGTACCAGGTACTAATCCATTTATTGTAGCACCAAATTGTGCATTACTCCATTCGTAGGTTACAGATCCTGTAGTATTAGCACTAACTGCTGTCGCTATTCCATCATTTCCTGCACAACTAACTCCTGTTGCTGTAGCAGTTACTGCACAATTATTGCTTGTGGCTGTTTGTATATTGATGTTGTCAATGTATAAATTATTTCCCCATCCAGAAGAGTTGATGAACGAAACGGATACATTAGGCATGCCATTATAATTACTTAAATCTATACTGATATTATTCCATTCATTATTAGCAGGAACAAATGCAGTAGTGACGTTAGGTGCAGTAGCTAATCCAGTAGCTCCATCTTGGAAAATTATTTGGTCATAATTTTCTCCACAATCTATACTGATCATGACGATTAAACTATCAAAATAGGTATTATTATCGTACTGAGCATAAGCTACATCAAATGTCAATTCTGCTCCTATAATATTAGAAAAATCAAATACAGGAGTATTTAAAGCATCTTGTGTATCTTCTGGATTGGATTGTTGAGTACCAGTTAAGTTATCAAATGTTGCTGAATTATTACCCACTCCATTAGCAGATACAGTAGCTTGTGCCCAAACAAAAGCATCATTACCATCATTGAAAGTAGTTAATCCTGAGTTTGTAGGATCGAAGCTACCATCCTCAAAATCTTCTTGATAAGGAAGATTTGTTGTCACTACGGTTTGATGATTGGTAGCTAATTCATTATTATTAGCATTTTCGTCTGCATTGCCATTAGGAGAACTTGTATAGGATTTAAATTCATAAACTCCTGCAGGTTCGTTATAAGGAGCAAGCGTTACGTCTTCTGTTAATCCAGTAGCTAGAGAACCTGTCCAAGAAAAATTGACTGCTGCTCCTGAATTGATTTCGTAAGAAATCGTTACACTTATTAGTGTATTTGCTCCAAAATTTTGGAGCGTAACAACTGGTGTAACGGATGCTCCAACGATACAACTAGATGAGTTGGGAGTAGGTGTGACATGTGCTATGATTCCTGCATCATCATTTGCTGGATTACATCCACTAGGTAATGTTGCCAAAGGATAAGTTGGATTAGCCAAACATTTATTAGAGTTTGTTGTCCAGAGCATGCTGGCAGTATTGAACATGAGCGTTGCTTGTCCTTCTGAAAACATATACATACAGGCATCATTTACATAATCCATGTAATTCATATACATATCGTCACTTCCACAAGAAGCACTTCCTTGAGCAGGGCAACTATAATATTCTTGAGTTGAAACAGGCGTATCTGCTATTCCATCATCTTGACCACAACCTCCGGCTCCACCGCCCCATATATGTTCTAATCCAAGATAATGTCCAACTTCATGGGTCACTGTACGTCCTAAATTATAAACAGATAATCCAGCACATCCTGCTCCTGGACCGATTCCACCACCACAGCCACTTCCATCAACACCAAATGCACAGGCTTCTATTACAACGCCATCTCCATTAGCTTGTCCAAAAAGGGGAGCATAACCTAATACGCCAGTTCCTTCTGTAATGAACATATTCATATAACCAGACCAAGTTCCATTGGTAAAATTTGGGAAATTATTATTAGCTACATAATCCTGATTAATTGTTACAGCATAATCTCCATTGTTTAAACCAAAACCTGTAGGATGATTTTGGTTAGCTAAACAAAATTGGATACAGGCACCATTGGCAGCTAGAGCTGCTGGATCTAATGTACTGTTATCTATATCTACACAATAATTAGCAATGTCAGCATTAGATGCAGCAAAATCTGCATTAAGGGCTTCTATTTGAGAAAGTGCCAATTGCTCCAAACAAGCTGCTGTCTGAGTACCTACACCTTCATAGTGAACGGCCACAGGAATAATGATTGGATCTGTACAAGCCAATCTTACTTGGTTTTGGCTACTGGCTGTTATAGCATCCAGTTGTACTTTTCTCACATCAAAATCATGCCTGTATTCTTCATTATTATCATAATGATATTGATGATTTTCATCTGAATTACATCTATGTGGCGTGGTTTGGGCATTAACTAGCTTAGTTATTGCTAATAAAAAGATTAGTGCTAATAATCGCATAGTTTGTATTTAATTAGACGAGGGAAGAATTTTTTGTAATTGTAATGTTGTACTATTAAAAGAAACATTCCTCTTTTCTAGTGAAAAGAGGAATGTTTCGAAATATATCCAAAACTTTAAATACAAAAATAGGTAAAAAGAAGTGTATTTAATGTTAAAAAAGGACATATGTATATTCTGTAGTAAATTCATATACATGAATTTACTACAGAATGAAAGCTATAAAGACTTTATGAATTATTGTCCATTTTCATTTAAAGCTTCTATTACAGGGTTATTATCGAAAAATTGGAGTAAATCTCCAATGGTCTTCTTGAGTTCTCGTCTATCAACGATTAAATCTAAGAATCCATGTTCCATGAGAAATTCTGAAGTTTGGAATCCTTCTGGTAGATCTTTTTTGATGGTTTCTTTCACTACCCTTGGACCAGCAAATGCAATGAGGGCTTTAGGTTCTGCGAAATTAATATCTCCCAACATGGCAAATGAAGCAGTTACTCCACCTGTAGTTGGATCTGTAAGCAAAGAGAAATAAGGAATTCCAGACTTTGCCATAAGGGTAAGTTTGGAAGCCGTTTTGGCCATCTGCATGAGTGAAAAGGCAGATTCCATCATCCTTGCACCTCCTGATTTTGAAATCATGAGTAGAGGAGTTTTAGTTTCAATGGCTCTATCTATAGCCATCGCAATTTTTTCTCCTACCACAGAACCCATTGATCCTCCAATGAAACTAAAATCCATAGCAGCGATTATCAAAGGTTTTTTGTTAGATTTTCCTTCTGCTACAGCTACAGCATCCATGAGCTTAGTCTTGTCAATAGCGTTTGCTAGTCTATCATTGTAATTCTTGAGGTCAGTAAAATTTAAATGATCCTTAGATACGAGATCAGAGAATAATTCTACATATTTTTCATTATCAAATAATAATTCAAAATAATCTCCAGATCCTATCCTTACATGATATTCACATTTGACACAGAGATACGAATTTTCCTTGAGTTCCTTTATCGTATTAGCATGTTTGCATTCTTTGCATTTGTGCCATACGCCATCAGGTACTTCTTTTTTATACTTGGTAGAAGTTTGAATCCCTTCCCTTAATCTTTTAAACCAACTCATAACCCTATTTTTATTACTTGCAAAAGTACATAAAAGGGCTTGGATTTACTCAATCCAAGCCCTTTTTTAGTAAAGCTACTAATAAAATAATAATATTGACGCTTATAATTTTTCTAACCAACCAAAGATGTCTTCTATTTCTCCTGTACGGATAGCGTTGATTTCGTATTTCAACATATTGCCAATTTTTCTATCCTTAATAGGAGGTAATACTATTTCCTCTCCTTTATGAGTAAGACTGGCTACGTGTGATACGACTGCTGCAGTACCAGAACCGAAAATCTCTTTGAGTTCTCCAGAATGGTGTGCTTCCAGTACTTCATCTATAGAAATGACTTTCTCAACTACCTCGATTCCTTTATGTCTTAATAATTGTATGAAACTCTTTCTGGTGATTCCTTTTAGGATTGCTCCGTCAGTTATAGGAGTTATTACCTTATCTCCTATAACGAAGAATAAGTTCATGGTTCCTACTTCTTGGATATATTTGAATTCGTGGGCATCCATCCACATCACTTGGTCATATCCAGCTTCATTAGCTAGCTTCATAGGTAAAAGTGAAGCTGCATAATTACCTGCTGCCTTTGCTTCTCCTACACCACCTTTTACTGCACGAACATACTTCTGTGCAGTAACTAAGGTAACAGGTTTTGGATAATAAGGTCCTACAGGACAAGTGAAGATCATGAATTGGAAAGTCTCAGATGCTTTTACGCCAAGATATCCATCCACACCTATCATGAATGGTCTTAGGTATAAAGAACTACCTTCAAAAGTAGGTATCCAATTTCTATCTAAATCTACGAGCATTTTTACTGCCTGTGTGAATAAATCTCCTGGAATTTCAGCCATGCATAATCTTCTTGCAGAAGCATTGATTCTTTGGATATGTTCATCCAAACGAAAAGTAACCGGAGTCCCATCTTGAAGTTTGAATGCTTTCATACCTTCAAAAATTGCCTGTCCATAATGAAGGACATTGGATGCTGGATGCAAGCTTAGATTCTCAAAAGGTTTGATTTTTGGGTTCTGCCATTTTCCATCTTTGAAATCGACGATAAACATATGATCAGAAAACGTTCTACCAAAAGGAAGATCTTCAAAATTGGTATCGGGTATTCTAGATTTGCTTACCTTTGTTACTTGGATATCATATTTGGTCTTAACATAGAGCTTTTCCATCATTGTGAATTTTTTGCAAAAATAGTACTTTTTAGACTATTATTTGCTGTTTTAGAATGATTCTTTGTTATTCTTCTGAATAATTTTACAAAACATCGATTAATCAAAATATTATTTCGTTTCGTATGAATTTGGCTTATAAGATATATCCTGTTGATTTACTATTAGATTCCAATAATCGTATTAAGGGAAGCAACCATAAGGGCGTTTTACTCGCCTACGATGTGGATGATAAGGATCATCTTGATTTTTTGAGCAAAATATTATCTGCTGTACAGTTGGACTTTGATAAAATCCTTACATTAGAAATGAAAGGAAGAGAAACATTCAAAATTCCAACTACTATAGATAACAGAAAAATTGATACTGTTATTATTTTTGGATTAAATCCTAAGCAACTTTGTATTAACTTTCTTAGTACAATATATAAGATAGAAAAGATGAAAGAAACTAAGTTTCTTTTTGCCGACAATTTGTATAGTATATCTACTAGTAAGGAGTTGAAAAAGAAACTTTGGTTGTCATTAAAAGAATTATTTGAAGTTTAATTATCTTTCTATATCTAGCAGTATTTGCTTTATAGATCACTGTTTGTAGCAATTGCTTTATTTTCAGTAGCTATGAATTTCTAATAATCCAAGAACCAATTAATTTCTAGTATATTATGAAACTAGTATTTGCTACAGCAAACGAAAACAAAGTAAGGGAAATTTCTAAGTTGGTTGGAGACAGAGTTCAACTTAGTGGATTGAAGGATATAGGTTGTACAGAAGATGTTCCTGAAACATCAGATACGATAGAAGGCAATGCTATCCAAAAAGCACAATATGTATTTGATAAATATGGGGTAGATTGTTTTGCGGAGGATACAGGACTTGAGGTATTTTCATTGGATATGAGACCAGGAGTTTATACGGCAAGATATGCTGGAGAAGCTAAGGATCCAGATGCCAACATGGCTAAGATATTAGAAGAATTACAGACTAAAGACGGAAGGGAGGCCCGATTTAAAACTGTGATTGCATATATAAAAGATGGTGAGCTTTATACTTTTGAAGGGATTGTAAATGGTAATATCGCTAATGAAAAAATGGGGAATGGTGGTTTTGGCTACGATCCTGTTTTTATTCCTGAAGAAGAATTTCGCACTTTTGCCCAAATGACTGATGATGAGAAAAACAAAATCAGTCATAGAGCAAGGGCATTATTTAAATTTTTAAATTTTTTAAAGCTGTAAGAAAAAAACACTAAATATTTACTCGAGAGAATTTTAACTAAAATATTATGGCAGAACTGTCTATAATTCCCACTGGGGTCATTAATAATGACCTCGTTCAAGATTGCATTGCAGGTAAGCGTGCGAGTCAGGAATTTTTATATAAAAAGTTTTCTCCTCGTATGTTCGCTATTTGTCTAAGATATGCTGATAATGTACAGGGTGCAGAGGATATTCTTCAAGAAGGATTTATCAAGGTATTTAACAATCTAGATAAATTCAAGGGAAGTGGATCTTTTGAAGGATGGGTTAAGCGTATTTTTGTGAATACTTCAATAGAGTATTATAGGAAATCGATTGTGGCAAGGCGATATGTTGAAATAGAAAAGGTCTACCATATCAAATCAAATGAAGAGGATGCTGCGAGTAAGTTGGCAAAGAATGATTTGATGGGAATGGTGCAGAAATTACCTGCTGGATATAGGACTGTATTTAATCTTTATGCGATAGAGGGATATACGCACAAAGAAGTTAGTAAGTTATTGACCATATCACAAGGTACATCTAAATCCCAATTAGCAAGAGCGAGAACGATGCTGAAAAGAATGTTAAAGAACAACAAATGAGTAAAAAGAACGACTATATAGATGACTTGTTTAAGGATGCATTCCATGATATGGAAACACCTCCTAATGGAGGTGTTTGGGGAAATATATCCAATGATATTCATGGAGAAAATGTTGATAATCTTTTTAAAGATGCCTTATCAAATAATGTAGCAGAACCTTCTGGTAGCGTATGGACTGGAGTGGAGCAGCAATTGCCGTTGAACCTAGGTTTGAAGAGAAGTTTGAATAGACTTAGTATTGTAGCAGGTGCTGTAGTAGTTGGAATGTTAATTATTGTGTTATTTCCATCCGAGAATAAACTTGAAACGCCTCCTGTAGAAAAAATTCAAGAATATAATATCGATATAGCAATAGAAGAGGTAAATTCAACAAAAGAGGCTGCATTAGTGCCAGATGAAGATCAGGGACTAGCTACAGATAATTCAATAAAGGAAAAAATCAAATCTGTTGAGCTTCATGCTGAAAAAGAATTGGATTTGAAAGTGGATGAGGAAAAGATGCGTAAATTGTTAGAGCCTTTATCTCCGCTTCCTATAGATTCTGCGATAGCAAGGGCAAATGGTCATGATGATGAAATCACTGAAACAAATGAAGGTGTCATTATTCCAGCAGATTTAGATAAAATTATTCCAATGCCAGAAGAAATAAAACTCCCCTAATCATACCATTTTATTGTAGAAAATAAGATTCACTAATTTAGCCAGTTACTCAATAGTAACTGGCTCTTTTTTTGGTATTTTTTCTTGGATATAATCGCCTATTTCTTTAAGTGCCTGTTGGGATTCTGGCATAAAAAACTGTCGATTAAAATGCCAGACATGAGGAAGATTCTCGAATTCTTTTAATTCGCATTCTACACCATATTTCTTGCATCGATCTGCTAAATTTCTGGAATCATCTACTAATACTTCAATAGATCCTACATGAATAAGTAAAGGAGGAAGTCCGCTTAAATCTGCATACAAAGGATTTGCCTCTGGATGTTCAGGATAGTAGGGATGCTTGATATAGTGAGGTATGATTCCTCGAATAAATTTAGGAATGATAAAAGGATCAGACGCTGCATTATTTTCTACACTATCTGATGAACAAGTCAAGTCCAAAAATGGTGACAAAAGACAGCAGCATCTAGGCATTTTCATGTTGAGTGCTTTCATGGCAAGTAAAGCCTGCATGATAAGTCCTCCTCCTGCTGAGTCGCCAACCATAATAATACGATCTGCCGAATATTCTTCCTTTAATTTAGAATAAACTCTGATGATATCATCTCGTCCAGCTGGAAATGGATTTTCTGGAGCTAGCCTATAATTGAAAGTAATCGCAGGAACTCCAGATTCATGGACAATCCATCCTGCTAATGGTCGATGAGTATCAATATTTCCCATGAAATAGCCTCCACCATGAACATAAAGAATGATGGCATCCTCTCGCAGCACTTCATTTGGCGTAATGATTTCAGCTTCTACTCGAGCCAAAGTCATAGGCGTAACATTCACTGTCCAGGGCGTGATAAAGGTTTTGACGAAAAGGTCATCCATCTTTTGTCGGATATCAAGTATGTCAAAGTCCTGTTTTTCCATCGTCTTTCGACGATATTTCATTACAAATTTAATAATCTCGTTTTGTAAGCTCATTCTCCCGTTTATGCTTAATTAGGAATGAGAAATAAATAAACGCTACATTCTAACTTGCCTTTTTGTTTGCTAACTTCGTTGAAAATACTCGCCATAGCTACGGCTATGTCTGCGTTTTTCGCCTTATTAGCAAGCAAAAATCCTGCGTTATAAGTGGTAT
>JBNMOV010000024.1:0-21361 GCA_051275765.1 Maribacter sp.
TACGTCACTCAATAGAACTGCTGCGAAGCCTAATAAGGAATTGATAGATCTAGGAGTAGAATTAAGGAATCTGACGATAGATGAGTCATCTAAGATGAGAACTAAAGGTGTCAAGGTAATATCGATTGCTAGGAATAGTAAAATAGATGGTACGAATATGGAACCTGGTTATGTAATCACTAAGCTCAATGATAGAGAAGTCGCTTCAATCGATGAATTAGCAGTTGTATATAAAGACTTGGAAACAGGTACTAAAATTATGTTTGAAGGATTTTATGAAGAGTATCCTGATGAGTATTTCTATGCTTTTAGGAAATAAGAATAAACTACTTCAATAAAAAAATGGTATTATAGGAATATTCCTGTAATGCCATTTTTTTTATTACTCTTGTTGCTCTAGCCACTCACAATACGTTTTGATAATAATCCCAACTTCATATACATCATAAACTTCGCTGTTTATTTTATGAGCTATTTCTGGACAATCGCCGAATAGTTGTTTCATTTGCCTGAAAAACTTCTTTTCCTTTTGTTCTACTTGAATGATTTCTTCACCTATTTCGATAAAGTGATAATCAATTTTACCTGTAGGATTACCTGCTGAATCATAAGTAGAAATCATATCAGCATCATAATAATATCTAATATCATTATGCTCGTATATTAATTTTAAATAGCCAAATCTAATATCTATATGCGTAAATGTTTTTCTGAAATATGATCTTCCGTTATAGATGATTTTTTTAATTTCTTTATTCTTTATTTTTTGTTTTTTGTTATCTTTTTTCTTTTTAGTAATGGTTTTATATTTGAAATTTAGTCCTTTTCCAAGAAAGTATAAATCACTTGCAATAAGTCCCTTTATGGTGTCATCATTTACTGTAATAATCTCAATTTTCTTATCCCATTTCAAAAACCACGTTTTATAGGATTGAGAAAAAGAAAAAAACGGAATTAAAATCATAAGGAAAAGAAAAAGTAGTTGTTTTTGCATAATAAAACGTTGTTTTAATTTATAAAAACAATATAAGGAAATAGCAAAATAGAAGCCACGAAATCACCTGAAAACAAATGATTGGAAGTCTTATTTTAGCTTCTTCAACCACTCATCTACTTTTTTGACCAATTCATCTACATCTTCTTGATAGCATACTGGCACTTTGTTTTTACGTATTGAATTATCATTTCCTGTAATAACTCGGCTTACTTGTGACCAAACTATAAGGTCTTTTGCGTCCTTCTTTTTCATAACTATATTAAGATAAAACGTTGTTTTAATTCATAAAAGCAATATAAGAAAACAGTAAAACAGAAGCCACAAATCCACCTAAAAATACGTGGTAAGAAATACGAAGCAATCTATATTTTTTATCCAATGTTTTTCCTAGATAATATAAATCTCGAGTCATATTGCCATAAATAAGTTCATCGTCTCGCATCATGGCATCCATTGCCTGTTCGAATTCCTCTAGTTCCATGCCAGAGAAATTCCCAAAAAACGCTACATTCTTACGAGCATCTATTACATCATCGCCTTTTTTATTTGTTCTCGTCACACGAGGACTAGCAGACAATATAGAAAAAATCATAGACACCAATGCTGTCAATAAAAAGATGGCAAGTGGCATTGCAGTAGCCGTTATTTTTTCTGTGATATTGGTATAAGTAATGATGGAAATAACCACAGATACCAATATCGTATTGATACCTGTCATCATATTCGCTTTATTATCAGCGATGGCAGAAAGTTGGATATGATTCTGATAAACTGCTCTAAAAAAAGTCTGAATTCCTCGCTGCGGAATTTTAGGTTCTAAACCTTGGAATTTATTCCAAAGCCTTCCTTCCTCTACCGCTTTTTTACCACTTAATTTGACAGAAATATTATCTGTCTTTTTCTTTTGACTGATGATATTCTGATTCAATATAGGAGAGAATATCATTTGTCCATATGGTGTATAGAATTTGGATTGTAATAATTCTTCGAGATGCTTTTGTTCCCATTCTAGCACTTCATATTTCTTATCCAAAATCAATTCTTCCTCCAATTTCATTAAAGGCGAAAGCCTTGCATTATTAGATGTAGACCAATAGGCGAGCGAAGCATCATGTAAAAACTGAGCTTCTATTTGCTCTGGAGCATGACTGCTTTCCATGCAATGAATGAGGGCTTGAAGATTTTCATTAGAATATTCATGTTCTTGCAAAAACATAACGGCAGCAGATTTGCTGATTTCGATAGGCGTAGCATAATTAAATAACTTACCTGCAGCCAAAAACCAAGAAGCAATTTTAGCTACTTCTATTTCTTTGGAAAATTCATGATAACCAGAATAAATACCTATATCATGAATCGTTTTTGATATTTCAGCTGCTCGTCTATAATCATGGAATATCAATTGGGAACTACCCTTCTCATTGAACAGTTGGAGGATGTGTCCCTCTATTTTTTGTATAATATTTAGCAAAGAAGTCGTCATTGTATGTTCTAGAAAATGGTTAGATTGTTAGACCGCTTCGCTGAGAGAAGAGAGAACACAGGCGATCTCTCTTCTCTCAGTGAAGCGGTCTAGCACCTCAAAGATAAAATAAATAGTCGAATCTTGCTTGATGTTAAATTCCACTTCGATATTCTAACAGGTAATTTATTAATTTATCTATCTTTTCTTTAGATAATTGAAGGATATAATTAGGATATTCTTTAGCAATGATTTCATACAATAAAAAATTATCTATCTGCCCTTGTAAACTGATTTTACGCAATAATTCTAATAATGGAAATGATTCTTTTTTATTAGAATTATGGATGTTTTCATAAGTAATTAAAGCATTTAATAAGGCTTCTTTTTTTCTGATCATAGCAATAGATTGATTAGAAATCTTGATCATTTTTTCTTCATATCCAGGCTCATGTTTCCAGAGTGCTTCCACAGCAGCATAAGCCGACCAAACGGAATGCTCTGATGTAATAAGAATCGTACTATTATTCGCTTTGATAATTTGATATTTTGGAAAAAAAGAATTTAAGTTATAATTTATTTTTGCTTTCGCATAAATGTTTTTTAATTCCTGAGCTATTTCTTGATTATTCCGATTAAAAAGATGAGCATAAGAAATTTGTTGAACGGCATTGTCGATATCTCCTAATAAAACATGGCATTGTGCAGTATTTCTTCGTGCTCCTGTATCTACATAATTAATAATTATACTCCTTTCGTACCAAAAAATAGCAGTACTATAATCCTTTTCCAAAAAATAAGTATGAGCTATTTTATTAATAATTTTTGTATCATATTTTTTTTCTTTGAGTACGATTTGATAGCAATTTCTTGCCTTTTCAAAACTTTCATTTTTTAAGAGATTATCTCCCTTTTTTAATTTTTTTAAAAGGCTTTTTGAATAATTATTTTCTGGAATTATTTCTAGTCTAATATCATCTCCATTATCTATTCTTAAAATATCTTCTTGTCCTTTTTTAGGATAAATGACAAGATATTCTACTTTTTCCAGAGAATCAAATTGGTAATCTATTTTAGATGCTTCAATTATTCTCATTATTTCATCTGGGTCATGCAGCCGTTGTCCATATAAATGAAAAAAAGGTATTATAGAAAGAGTAAGAATAAAAATGAATTTATACATAAATTATACAATTCTTTTGACAGATGTACTGGCATTTAAATTGCCATCGAAATTTTCTAATAATAAAATACCTGGACGTTTTCCTACACTTATACTTCCTAGTTCCTTTTCAAAACTCAATGCTTCTGCACCATTGAGCGTAGCCCATTTCAGTAGCGTTTCGAAAGGCACATAAGATTGGTATCTCGCAATGGTTTTCATTTCTTCCAAGATAGATAATTGCCAATTAGAAGTCAAACTATCTGTTCCTAAAGTCATCTTAGCACCAGCATCTATGAAGTGCTGATAATTAGGTAAGTTATTTTCAATATAAAGATTGGCATTAGGACAAGTCGCCCAATAGCAATGCTTACTCCAATCGTGTGCTGCTTGAATATCAGCTGGAGTAGAAAGCGTATTATGTACGAATAGTGTTTTGTTATTAGGATTCAGATTTTGTAAAAGATAATGAATGGAAGTAGTTTCCATAGTCGTGAAATCATCTAGTGAAAGATTCCATGAAGCATACCAATCCGCAAAATCACCATTTCCTTCTAGGAATAATTGATTCTCAGAAGGTGTTTCTTGATTATGAACACTAATCGTTGCACCACCATCTGGTGTAGCATTTTGTATCAAATCAAAAAGGGGCTGAGATACGCTATAAGGAGCGTGTGGAACAATAGCTTTTTGACTGCCATTCTTCGTTTCTAATGTGTCAAATACCTTTTTATATTCCTCAAATTTATTATTCGCATCTCCAGCTTGAAACATATCGAACATTTCTACAAAAGTGTAGAACTTCATTTTACTTCGTTGCTTCACAGCGAAAGTATCTACGACATTAGAAATATCACCAACTGCCATGATACCACCATCCCACATTTCTTGTTCAGCAATATTTATGGCAGATTCTATGCCTTCCTCATTTACAGCATCTCTTTGAGTGACCACGCTAGTAATGAAAGGAATTAAACTCGTACCTGTATTCACCATTCCTTTCATATGCGAAAGTTCTAAATGGCAATGCGTATTAATGAAGCCTGGAATCAGCGTTCCTTTGAAATATTCTAAACTACTAGCTTCATGATGACTAATCTTATCTAATGCGATAATCTGATTAGAATCATCTAGTATAATTACACCATTCTCAATAGGAGAACTATCTACTGTATAAATAAAATCTGCTGCTATTTTCCTCATTTGTTTGTATTATGTATTCTAAATAGATAGGCAAAAATAATCGAATAATGATTGCATTGAAAGGTTTTAAAAAACAGTATTTTATCTCAGTATCTTAAAATCTCGCTATCTATAGTACGTTAAGATTACGCATTATATCACAAAAAATAGAGATGTATTTATTTTTTTTCTGTTTTTAGAATCAAAAACTGCCAATGATGCAATATTTGACTATCGTAAAATTAAAAGAATAATCATTTTCGTATTTTGTAGAAAAATAAATATTATGCGTAGAATTATATGGGTTGTCATTGTTTTCAGTTTGTTGTTTGTTCATGCCTGTAAGGATGATGATAAAATACGTGATCTAGATACTCATGCAGATTGGATGACGTCTCTTATTTACACGAAAGGCGATGCCGTTACGCTAAAGAATCTATCTATGCCAGGTGCTCATGATGCTGGGATGTATGAGTTGACTAGTTGTACAGTAGGTGCAAATGCTTGCAATACGAAAACGCAGGATATGAATATGACTGCAATGCTGAGTGTAGGTGTGAGGCTGTATGATATTCGACCAGTATTGACTGACGATGGAGAATATTATACAGAACATTATACAGATTGTGGAGGCTTGGGATGTAAGGGAGATCTTGTTTCTAATATATTACAACAAACGAAGGACTTTCTAGATACACATTCAGAATTGGTAGTATTTACATTTGGTCATTGGTGTAATACGAATGCTGAAGATGAAGATTTATTGAGCATGGTAGAAGATATAATGGGGGAGAGGCTACATAAAACAACGGACAATTCATCTGATAATTTTATAAATACGCCACTAGGAAATATTTTGGATGAGGATGGAGCAAAAGGTAAATTAATCATCATGTACAACGGTGCTGCTGAAACATCCGAAAATAGAGCGAGAGGAATATTCAATTATTCATACATTCCTACTGAAGGAAGTTATGCCAATTCCTATGATTTTAATACGATGTCCACTAACCAAATCCAGAAATTCAATAATTTCAATGCTACTAACAATGCCATCTTTGAGATTTCTTGGACGATGACATTAGATGTAGATTTGTCTATTGCTTGTTTTCTAGAAACTGGCGAAGCTATTGAATTTTATGCCAATCAAGCTAATGAAGCATTACCTTCATCTGTAGATGAATTGATTGCAAACGAAACGATTAAGAAAGGAAAAATACCTAATATTATCTTAGTAGATTTTGCTGATACATTCGTGACAGATGAGTGTATTAAAATTAATGCGTTGAATTTGGAGTGATGATGTTTTGTGTGGAAATTACTCATGTTAGGAACGGGTATGAAATAATACCAATTTAAGTCTATAAAGTCGCATAGGATTTGCTTAAATTCTTGGAATTATATGAGACATTTATGACTTAAATTGGTATAACTTTGGTTAGAATTTGACTCAGGTAATTGGGGTACGGATAATGAATGTACAGATTCAAGCTGCCATGATTGATTGAAAAATGGAAGAACTAATCAACTATACTGAAGATTAAGTGGTTTTCGGATTGTCAGCAATTCGTAGCTACTGAAAATCAGATAATTGTTACTAGTGGTGGTCTGTAAAGCGAATACCGCTAGGTATATATATATTTAAATCAGACCTAAAAAATGCCAAATCACTTTTGAACCTGGGAGCAAACATAAATGCAAAATATGGCTCAGGTATTTACCCTATTGATGCTGCAATTAATAGTGATAATCCAAAAATCTTGGAGTTTGTTATCAAAAACGGTGCGGACTTAAATATTGAAAGTGGATTGCCGTTGATGGCTGCGTTGGATTATTGTATGGACGGAATGATTCAAAACAACATAGATAGACCATATCCAGAAGCTCTTGAAATGGTAAAAATATTACTTGAAAATGGAGCTGATATTGCGATTAAAGATTTAAATGGAAATAGGCCTATTGACGTTTTAAAGGCATATGATCCTAACCCTGAAAAGCTGAATCAACTGATAGAATTATTCAGACCAGTAATTAAGAATATAGATGATTTATTAAAATAAATAGAACAAAGTGCAATGCATTAATCACTAAAAAATTAATGCCTTCTTCTTCAATCTCACACCCAAATCAATTATATCCTCTAATCTAGCCAAGGAAGCTACCCAATACTCAGGAATCCCCTTTTTACCATAATGTAAACCTGCCAAACCTCCAGTTATTGCAGCTGTAGTATCTGTATCATGTCCTTTATTTACAGCAGCTAATACCGCTTTTTCATAACTATTCTCTTGTAAAAAACACCAAAGACTCGCTTCTAGCGATTCCATGACATATCCTCCAGATTTTAGATCATCATAATGAAGGTGTCGCACATCATTCTGAATGATTCTTTCAAAAATGAACTGTTCAGATTTTTTATAATCGATCGCTTCCCAAAATTCTTTGATGACATCACGAGTTTTTAAATAAGCATCTACTTTTCCTTTTCCATCTAAAATAAATTCTGCCACTTTTAGATAAACCAAACAGCACATCGCTGCACGAATATGTCCATGTGTCAATGCAGATACATCCCAAATAATATCGAATTGCTCCTGTATAGGTTTGCCTTTAATGAAGAAAAGAAGTGGCATAATTCTCATGAGAGAACCATTACCATTCGTATTTTCATCTGCTACATGTTTTGTAGCGAGATAACCTTCTACATCATTATTTTCTAAATTTTCAACTAATGCTGTAATAGCTCTTGAAGTCGTCATGCCAATATCAAAAACTTGATCATGTGCTGTCCAATATGCCACACTTTTCCAAAGAATGAATTTCTTAGCAATATCTTTTAAATTATAGCCTTCTGTGAGCGATTCTGCTAGACAAAAAGTGAGAGAACTATCATCAGACCATGTGCCAGGTGCTTGATTATGCGTGCCATAACCAACCATATCTTTACAAGGATCCGTTTTCATCAATTCCGAACTTCTGAATTCATAAGGAACACCTAAAGCATCTCCTATAGCTACGCCAAGTAGTGCATCTATGATTTTATTATTGGTTTTAAGTTGGTCGATCATATTTAGATTTTTTGTTAGTTTGTGAGACAAGGGAGTAGGCAATTAATAAACAAAGTTATGGTTGTTTTGGTTTTACTATTCTTAAATTACGTCAATAAAAAAAGCTCCCCTTCCCAAAGGAAGAGGAGCTTCTAGTATATAGATTATTAATCTATATTATTTCAAAGTAACGAATTTATTCACTACTCTTTCATTGCCTGTCTGAAGGATAAGAAGGTAATAACCACCTCCTAATCTGCTTACATCAATTGCTTGAGTTTGCTTTCCAGCAGGAACAGTTACATTGTTATTGTAAACTACTCTACCTGTCAAGTCTGTGATAGTGAACTGAACATCAGAATCAACATCAACAGCATACTTCACATTCACCACATCGCTAGCAGGATTAGGGAATAAGTTACCTATGGATAGGTTAGCAGTAGGAACTGCATCTTCTCCTCTCCATACTAATTCGCTAACAGGATTATTCACTTTAGAAGCATTCAAACATCCTGAGATACTGATATCATCTAAATAAACCCAATCAGAGTTACCAGAAGCATCTGCTCTGAAACGGATTCTAGTTGTGCTAGTAAATGGTCCAGGAATAACAACTGATTCATTATATTTAGCATTATTACTAGTAGTCCAGTTAATGAACTCATCATTGTTGCTCCATTCTTCTACAGTAGTGTATGAACCACCTCCGTTAGTAGAAACTTGTAAGAAGAAATCTTCGATGTTTTCCATACTTCTACATACATAGTGGAAATCAATAGTTATTTCTTCATAAGCTGAAAGATTCAAATTATCTGTAGTTAATATAGAAGAATTAGAATTATCACGAAGTCTAACTACACGTACTCCAGAAGAAGCAACAGCAGCATAAGAAGGTCTAGAACAATCAGATCCTCCATCGTTCCAGATACCATAATTAGACTCGAAGTCTTCTGTGTCGATATTAGTATATGAACAAGCTGTAGAACATGGATCACAAGAGCCACCACAATCAATACCTGTTTCATTGCCATTTAGAACACCATCTGTACAAGTAGGACAAGCAGGGCATTCGCCACCACAATCAATACCTGTTTCGTTTCCATTTTGTAAACCATCATTACAAGAAGAAGTACTACAACCAGTAGTTGTGAAGTTGGATGAACTACTCCATGCACTTATTTCTGTACTACATCCAGATTGTACTTGGAATTCATAGTCACTACAAGCAGTAAGACCTGTAAAGCTAACTGGAGAAGGTAATCCATTTCCAGTAACCCATGTAGCAGAACCTATTTCACGAGCTCTTATATTATAAGTGGTAGCAGAACTTGCTGCATTCCATGATAATGAAGCCTCAATATCTGAAGGAGAAGCAGCTAAACCTGTTGGTGCATCACAAGTAGGACAAGCAGTACAAGGACCACCACAATCAACACCTGTTTCACCTTGGTTTTGGATACCATCTATACATGTTTCACATGCAGGACAGCTACCACCACAGTCAACACCTGTTTCAGTTCCATTTTGAGTACCATCTGTACAAGTAGGACCAGTTGTTCCACCGCTTACACAGAAATTAGTCGTTTCAGAAGTAGTGAATGTAGCACCAGAAACTAAAGTAGTACTACCATCATTAATGCTATATGAACCATTTCCATAGCTACAGCACATACCGTCACCATATGCATCATTAATAGTAAAGTCATAACAACCATCTGCTAAACAGAAATCACCTGTAAGCGTAGTTCCGTCAGCGATATCTCCATATGTTCCACCTTGTGCTACAGTACTTCCATTAGCATCAGTAAGAGACCAGCTTGTTTCTTCTGGATAATTATCTAATGTGATAGAAAGTGTTACGCTAGTTCCGTTACATGGACAAGCAGTACAATCTGCACCACCACAATCAACACCTGTTTCAGTTCCATTCTGAGAACCATCTGAACAAGTAGGACAAGCAACACAATTGCCACCACAGTCAACACCTGTTTCGTTTCCATTTTGGATATTATCCGTACAAGAAGGAGGAGCACCAGCACCACAAGCACCAGAACTCAATAAACTTACTTTTGCTCCACCTGCATCAAATAATGCACGCATACGAGTTTTTTGTCCTTGTGTGAATAAATTCATACAAGCATCATCAGAATAATCCATGTAGTTCTGAACCATATCTGTAGTGCTACAAGAAACGTGCGTAGAAGCACAACCATAGTTAGCACCATCAGAATTAGGAGTATCTGATACGAAATCATCTACATTACAATTACCATCACCCCAAATGTGACGAAGGTTCAACCAGTGACCCACTTCGTGAGTAGCTGTACGACCTAAATCGAAAGGAGCTGTAGCTGTACCAATTGTTCCAAAATATTGGTAATCCATTACTACACCATCTGTAGCATCTGCACCACCAGGAAACTGTGCATAACCAAGGATTCCTCCACTAATATCACAAGACCACATGTTTAAATAACTACCTGCTGGCCATGCATCTTTTCCACCAGAAGAATTGAACTTCATCTGATCGTTAGTACCAAAAGCAGTAGTAGATGAAGAAGTTCTAGTGATACCATTGGTTACTGCTCCATTAGGATCTATAGTTGCCATACAGAATTCGATTTCTGTATCAGCAGATTGACTCCATGTGCCATCTGCATCAGAATTTAATCTTCTGAAATCGTCATTCAATACATCGATTTGAGTTTGAATTTGTGCATCACTAATATTTTCAGTAGCGTTATTATATATAACGTGAACAACAACAGGAATCGTAATAATTCCATCTACTCTAGAGCCTTCGTCAGTGTTATTGATGTAAGCCTGAGTATGTGCTTCTATCTGTTGGCGAACTAAACTGATATGTGGATCTGCCTGTTCTTCAGCGTGCATATGATCCACCGCTCCACAGTTACGTTGTGCTGTAGATTGGAATGTCGAAACTAGGAATAGGGGCAGAATAAATGCCCAGAGGAAACTTATTTTCATAATAATTATACAAATTTGTGAGTAGATTTTAGGTCGATTTTTGCTAGGGATGCAAGATGTTACAAGGACACAACCTATTGTTTGACGAAACAAATATAATATTTTATAAATAAATAAAAAGGATAATATATTGATATAGCTTGTTTTTTGTTGACACTAATTTTGATATATTTCGTTTTTGCCTATATTTATTTGTTATTGTTTAAATATATTAAAAAAGGAGCTTTGTCAGAATATAATTCTAAAAAATCTCCCTTTAAAAAATATTGCACTGTAATGTATTATGATTTTAAATAATATCTTGCTTCCATTAGTGCGAACCCAAGTAAATTTTCTCCTTTCCATAACGCTGGATTAGAAGAATTATCGTTATTTTGTGACATTCCAATACCCCAGATTTTATCATATGGACTAGCTTCTACGAGTATTCTGTCATTTGTACGTAAGAGAAATGTTTTAATTTCTTCATTTTGACTGAATTTATGGATGTTTCCTTGCTTTACGATCTCGTATTTTTCTTCATTCCATAGCTTAGAATCGAAGTTTTTAATCTGTCGTCCTAGTTTTTTGGCTAGGTCAGGGGAGCTCGCAGATAAAACTTTATCTACCATTGTTACATCAAATAATTTTGCTTTTCCTACCATCATCCAATGCTCTGCTGAAAGATAGGTTTTACCATCTACAGTAAATGGTTCTTCCCACCATTGGCTGAAACATGATTTTCCTACACTTCCATCCTTATTAGGTGTATGTCCCCAGAAGAAAAGGTATTTGATTTGTTCGTCCTTTTCATTCTTGTCTATCAACCAATCTAAATTATATTTCATAATATCTTCGTTTTATAATTAAACTAACTAATTTAACGTAAATATAGTTTCATTCAATGGATAAAAATATAGAAACAGGGAAGAAGGTTTATTTTCGCTTTTCTTCGATTAACGTTCTTGAAAATTCTATGAAATACACGTTTTTTTCTACTAAAATAGATTTCAGATAAAATAGAGACTAATGCCTTTTGTCTAAAATACCTAGACTTTAAGCGAAATTGCCTAGTCAAAAGCAATCTTATAACCAACTATTCCATTATTTTTGCGACATTCAATGTCTATTAAGTCTAAATACTTAGTATAAGCATTGATAACTATTCAAACATACAAGTAGCTTGTAGGATTATATATACTAAGGCAACTTTAAATAAAACAGGTATAGCAAATGGAATGGATTATATTTCTAATTTTGATAATTATTGGTCATGTAGGTTTATATGGCATTTTTAAAAAGGTGGATATTCCTGCATGGAAAGCATTTGTCCCTGTATTGGGAAAAATGGAGTGGATGAAATTGGTAGGATATCCTACATGGAGGGTAGCTTTATTATTTATCCCTATTGTCAATTTCTTTATATATGCTGGTTTATTCGTCACTAATTCGAATAGTTTTGGCAAGTTTTCCTTTAAGGATCATTTCTTGGCAGTGGCGTTTGCTCCGTTCTATTTGTGCTATTTAGGATTTGGAAAGCAAAATGTTTTTAAATCTGCTGCTGCAAAAGATTTTGCTGAATATAGGGATTTAGCTAAAGAGGCATTAGGTAGTAAGGATAAATATAAACTGGATAAATTAAGAAAGAGTCCTTATCATAAAGCTGCAGCGAGAGAATGGGCGGAAGCCGTTATTTTTGCTGTTTTTGCAGCTACATTCATCCGTATGTTTTTGATAGAGGCCTATCAGATTCCTACATCTTCGATGGAAGGATCATTGATGACAGGGGATTTTCTTTTTGTGAGTAAGGCGAGCTATGGAATGCGTATGCCGAATACGCCATTACAATTACCATTATTACACAATAAAATTCCAACGACAGAAAGTGAGTCTTATTCTAAAATGATAGAATGGCCACATAGAAGATTAGGTAGCACAACAAGTATAAAGAAGAATGATCCTGTAGTATTTAATTTTCCGGAAGGAGATACGATTATCATTCATAAGACGAGTAGATATACTGCGGCGGCTCAAGGAAGATATGATTATGGACATTTATTATATGGTAAAAGAATACCTAGAGAAAAATTACATGATCCTAATTTATTCGAGCTGAGGTATAGACCTGTGGATAGAAGGGATCATTATATCAAGCGTTGTTTGGCTACGCCTGGCGATAGATTTGAAATAAAGGATAAGCAAGTATATATTGATGGAAAAGCAGTAAAGAATCCTAAGAATATTCAATATAGATATACGATTCAAATGGATCCTGCTTATTCTACGAAATTGAGTGTAGCTAATCTTCTGGAAATAGGCGTGAACGAGAATGACATCATCATGAATCTAAATGCAGGCTCTAATATTCCAGGCAATGTAAGAATGGTTAACCTAAATCAAGGACAATTAGATGAGATAAAGAAATGGGAAGGACTTATTTCTGTTACTGCAGCAGAAGAAACAATAAGTAGTTCCAGTATTTTTCCTAGAGATCCTAATAATTTCCAATGGTCACTAGATAATTTTGGTCCATTATTGATGCCAGAAAGAGGAGCTACTGTTGATTTGACCCCTCGAAATATTGCTTTGTATAGAAGGATTATCGATGTATATGAAGGTAATGACTTTAAAGTAGAAGGTAGCAAAATCATGATCAATGGTAAGGAAGCTAATCAATATACTTTCAAGATGAATTATTATTGGTTGATGGGAGATAATAGACATAATTCTGAGGATTCTCGTTATTGGGGATTTGTTCCTGAGGATCATGTTGTTGGAAAGCCTTTATTCATTTGGTTTAGCTTGAAGAATAATAAAATGAGTGGTCCTAGTGGTGGTATCAATTGGGGAAGAATGTTTTCTTCTGCGTATAAGTTTGATTAAAAGGTAGAGGACTCTAGTTCTTATTTATTGAGCCATAGCATTTTATATGCTATGGCTCAATTTTATTTAGGAAGGAACCTAATCATTTCCAACCACATCGAATCTGGCTGTCCTTGATAGAGATGCATAGCAAAAGGCTCTTCTGGCAACTGATAATAATCAGAAGTTAATTTCCAATATAAGATGCCTTGTAATAAATGATAACGTTCATTTATTTTTTTGAGTGCTCTCATAGCTAATGCTCTTTCTGTGAAATTATCTGGCTGTTCTTTCCATACAATAAGGTGCTTATCAGTCAAGGTATGAGCAATAGAAAAACCAAATCCCTTCCAAGGCATAACGGTACAATTTTCCTTAGGAATGTAGCCCAATTCTGTAAATAAGACTGGATGTGCTAAATTATTTTCTTTTTGGAAAGAGCGGATATTTTGAAAAATAGTATCCCAAGATTGTTCTATTTCTGTGTATTTCTCTGAGTTAGTTTTCGGTGTAGGATTTGTTCTTAATTTGAAATAGGCATTGATACCCATATAATCCAATTTATCCCAAAAAGCGATGTTATCATAATTATCAAAATTGGCAGCATAGGTGAGTTTTCCAGTGTAGATTCCTCTTACGTTACTAATAAGATGATACCATTCTTGGAGTAAGAATTCACGACGATCGTTTATTTTATCAATTGAATTGCGATTATCATAAGTCACTTCCTTAGCCCATTCTTTTTTGGCATCCATTTCTTTGTTGAGATAAGTTTCTAGTTTTTCATAAGTTAAATCTTCTCCATTTACTTGTAAATATTCTTTAGGAATTTCATTTCTATATTGCATTAAATCATTAATGTACTCTGCTCTTTTGATAGGAGAGAGATAATATTGTTCTAAAGCAGGAACCTCTTTGATAGGTTGTGTCTGTGTCAATATTCTTAATTCGCTTCCTATTGCAAATACATCTACATCATGAGTCTCACATATTTCAGCCCATTTGCTGACGAATATTTGATATTCCACAAACCAATTCATGATTTTATCATGCGTTTGTGGCAGAATCATTCCATGCCATAGAAACTGATTGTCTTCAAAATATTTATCCAAAGTTACTCTAGGAATAAAGACGACTTTCATTCCATGCTTTTTGGCTGTTTTGATTTCGTGAATCACATTATCATCTACATCATTTCCCCAAAATAAATGGTTTTCGTTCCAATAACCTTGACGAGCATATACGGTAATAGAAACGGTATTCATTTTAGCATCTTTGAGTACGGACATCCATTTTTCTTGGGATGGTTCATTGACCTGAATTCCTCCTAACATGAAATTATCTGTAACAATATCCTCTTCTTGATGTTCCAGCTTAGAACAATTCAATAAACAGCAAATACTTAGAAAGTAAATGATGAAATAATATAGCTTTTTGAAATGTATCATTGCTGCAAATTACAAGTTTTTTTAGAAAGATTCTAGAATAAAAAGCATCTGAAAAGAAGACAATGCCCTATATTTTACATTGATGAATAATTATTTCATAAAAAGTATCTGCTACCAATGAAATTGGTATAAATTTGTTGCCAAACCAAACCTAACCATATTTTGAAACCGAAGATTCTCGTAACGGGAGGCGGTGGACAATTGGGCTCTGTACTGATTCCTGCATTAAGGAAAAAGTGGGGTGCTAATAATGTCATTGCCTCAGACTTAAGACCATTGGATGCTTCCTTTGGTCTATCAGCTGCATTAGATGTGCTAGACCAAAAAGGTCTTGAAAACTTGATAGAAAAATATCAAGTCAATGAGATATATCATCTCGCAGCTATCCTTTCTGCCAAAGGAGAGCAAAATCCTACATTTACTTGGAAAATAAATATGGATGGCTTGCTCAATATATTGGAAATAAGCAGAAAGATGAATATCCAAAAGGTATTTTATCCAAGCACTATTGCTGTATTTGGTAGTACTACACCAAAAACGGATACGCCTCAAAATACCATCCTTATTCCAGAAACTGTTTATGGTATTAGTAAAGCAGCTGGAGAGGACTGGTGCAATTATTATTATGATAAATACGATTTGGATGTGCGTTCTGTCCGTTATCCCGGATTGATAGGATATGGATCTCTGCCTGGTGGTGGAACGACGGATTATGCAGTAGATATTTTTCATAAAGGAATTAAAAACCAGCATTATAATTGTTTTCTGAATAAAGATACAAGGCTGCCTATGATGTATATGCAAGATGCCATACGAGCGACTATAGAATTGATGTCTGCTCCTAAGGAAAGCATTAAAAGCAGGACGAGTTATAACTTGCAAGGCATGAGTTTTTCGCCAGAAGAAATCTATGCAGAAATCAAAAAGCATATTCCTGAATTGACGATAGCATATGAGCCAGATTTTAGAGAAAAAATCGCTCGAACCTGGGTAGAAACTTTAGATGATTCTGCTGCACGAAATGATTGGGGTTGGAAAAAAGAATATGATCTGCCTAAAATGGTAGGAGAGATGTTGACACACCTTACAGTGTAGTGAATAGTGAAATTTTTAGATAGAGGACAAAACAGTTAATAATGAAATATTTGTATTTGGTATTAATTATAGGTTTTGCCTCTTGTTCATCGAATAATAATTCTGATGAACAAGAAAAACTCATCACTTGACTACTACTAAGGAATCTGTATAGAAAAGTAATGAATCTACAGCAACAGTAGGATGTAATGCGACTTCTTTATTTAATGAGGAATTGATACTGCCTTTAGATATCAATAATGATTTCTTTACGATGTTTGATAATATAGGAGAGAAAATATCTATACCTAGCGGTATTCGCTTTACAGACCAACGTTAGTAGCAATTGCTTGATTTTCAGAAGCTATGAATTTTAACAATCCGAAAACCAATTAATTCTCAGTATATTACTTACGAATGTGTAAGTAATGACGAAGTAAAATTATACGAAGGCTTAGCAGTGAATATTTATTATGCTTATGGCAAAACTAAACTAGATGACGGTAAAGATTATTATTTAGTGATAGAAACCGTAAATCCAGAAAATCCAGTGGATTTATTTTATGCCTCAGCTATTCTATTTTCTAATAATAATGGAGTATTAGAAAATGGAATTGAAATAGGAAAATACCACGCTTATTCAGGCGTACAGGAATATTATGATGGTCAATTGAATAAGGATGGAACGATCAATCAACACATTAAGAAAATAGGAAATGATGGTATCTCTGAAAGTGTATTTGAAGAAAGAGATACTAGTTTTAATATTACCAAATAAGATACGAGATATTGCGTCTCTACATTGAAAACCTAACACCATGTTTGATAATACAAAAGAAGCAATCCAAGCAGAATTAGACGAAATCAGAGCTGCTGGATTATATAAGGAAGAAAGAATCATCACTACGCCACAATCAGCAGAAATTTCTACTAACGGAATGAATGTGCTGAATTTTTGTGCTAATAATTATTTAGGATTGTCATCTAATCCAGATGTAATCGAAGCAGCTAAGGCAGCGATAGATTCTCATGGATATGGCATGTCTTCTGTGCGATTTATTTGCGGTACACAAAATATTCACAAAGAATTAGAAGCGAAGCTTTCTGAATTTTTGGGGACAGAGGATACCATATTATACGCTGCAGCATTTGATGCTAATGGAGGTCTTTTCGAACCACTTCTTAATAAGGAAGATGCCATTATTTCAGATACATTGAATCATGCTTCTATCATAGATGGTATTCGTTTATGTAAAGCTGCACGTTATCGTTATAAGCATAACGACATGGCGGATTTGGAAGAGCAATTGAAGGCTGCACAAGGAGCTAGACGTAGAATGATTGCTACAGATGGTTCATTTTCAATGGATGGTACGATTGCACAATTAGATAAGATTTGCGATCTAGCAGATAAGTATGATGCAATGGTTATGATTGACGAATGTCACTCTACTGGTTTTCTAGGAAAAACGGGTAGGGGAGTTCATGAGTATCGAGGCGTAATGGGTAGAGTTGATATTATCACAGGCACATTAGGAAAAGCTTTGGGTGGTGCTTCTGGAGGATTTACTGCTGCTAGAAAAGAGATCGTAGATATGCTTCGTCAGAAATCACGTCCATATTTATTTTCTAATACTGTTGCTCCATCTATCGTAGGTGCATCGATTAAAGTATTGGACGTATTGATGAATTCTACTGCGTTGAGAGATAAGTTGGAAGAGAATACTAAATATTTCCGTACAGAAATGACCAATGCAGGTTTTGACATCGTACCAGGCGAGCATCCTATCGTTCCGATTATGTTGTATGAAGCTCCATTAGCACAGAAATTTGCTGCTAAATTATTGGATGAAGGTATTTATGTAATTGGTTTCTTTTTTCCAGTTGTTCCCAGAGGACAAGCAAGAATTAGAGTACAACTTTCTGCAGGACATGAAATGAAACACTTGGAAAAAGCTGTTGCTGCATTTACGAAAGTAGGAAAAGAATTGGGCGTAATCAAGTAACAATAACATCACAAACATGGGGTTTTTAACCCCATGTTTGTGAATATCTAAATACCTCAGCATCTTAAAAGCTCAATATCTAGTTTTCAAATATCACTAGGAAAAAAAGCATCTTCAATGTGGTCAATGCTTATTTTTTTTCCTTGAATCAATACAGAAATAATATCGAAACGGATTTCCCAATCGTGATTGATTTTTTCACAATAGGCCTGAGCTAAATCCACTAAAAGGCGTTCTTTCTTCTCTGTAACGAAACTATCTGGTGTACCAAAAAAATCAGAAGTACGAGTCTTCACTTCTACAAAAATAACGATATTTTCTGCTTCGTCTTTTGTAATAATATCTACTTCAGCACGTTTGAAACGCCAATTAGTTTCGAGAATATGATAGCCTTTTTTTAACAAGAATTCCGCAGCTAATTCTTCTCCTTTTTTTCCAGTTTCGTTGTGTTCAGCCATTGGTACTTTTGGTAAACTTTTCCAGTTTGCTAAAAGTGAAGTAAAAAACTGACGTTTTAGCAAACCTTGTAGGTTTACCAAAGCAAGCTAATCTTTTGGATTCATCAATCCAGCCAACTCTTTTACCTCCCTTAGTGTCTTTTTAGCCTTTTTTCTTACCTCAGCAGAAGATTCTTTGATTTGATCTTTAAACTTTTTCTTATCAGAAAGAATCTCTTTATATTTCTCATTGATAGGACGAGATAATTCTACTAAACCATCAGCAACTTCCCCTTTTAAATCAGAATATCTAAGGCCTCCAGCATTATAATCAGTCATGAGTTGATCATGAGCGTCGAAACGTTCACAAGCCTTAATCAAGCCAAAAAGATTGGCTACACCAGCACTCATTCCTTCGCTTTCGCCTGTATCTGTCACCGCAGATTTGACTTGTTTACGAATCCTACTTTCATCGCCAAAGATATTGACAAAATGCTTTTCGCCCAAACTCTTACTCATTTTACGAGTAGGATCTGCCAATGACATAATCTTTTTACTTTTAGTAAATAATGGCTCTGGATGAGAAAAGTATTCTTTATCAAACTGATAATTAAAACGCTGTGCAATATCACGACTCAGTTCTAAATGCTGTTCCTGATCCATTCCTACAGGCACTAAATCCCCACGATAAATCAAAATATCTGCTGCCTGCAAAACAGGATAATAAAGTAAACCTCCAGAAACAAAAGCATCCTTATCTTTATCTTTGATTTGTTGACCTTTATCCTTGAACTGTGTCATTAGATTCAGCCGTCCAAAAGAACAGACATTACCCAGGATCCAGCAAAGTTCAGTATGCTCTGGAATGAGTGATTGAATGAAAAGATTTTCCGTTTCAATACCACAAGCGATGAGTTGGAAAGCCATTTTCCATGTATTTTCTCGCAGATTCTTAGCCTTATAAGGCATTGTCATGGCATGATAGTCCACCACACCATAAGTACAATCGTACTTTTTCTGCAAATTGACCCAATTCTGAACAGCACCCAAATAGTTTCCTAAATGAATATCCCCCGTAGGTTGGATACAAGACAATACATTTTTCCTTTCCTCACTCATGAGTTTATTATTAATGATTAATGATTGTACTACTAATTCCCCTTAACAGCCCTGCCCTATAAAGAGGGGGACTTACCAAATTTTCTTAAAGTCCCCTTTATTGGATTTAGGGGTAATTCCTAAACAGTAGCTAATAAAGAAATCTCTACATTCACATATTTAGGCAAATTAGCTACCTCTACCAATTCTCTAGCTGGAGCAGTCGCCTCATCAAAGTATGTAGCGTAAACTGCATTAATCCTAGCATAGTTCCCCATATCAGCTACAAATACGGAACATTTTAGCACATTTTCAAAAGAAGTACCTGCATTTTCAAGGATTGCCTTTAAATTCTCCATGACTTGTGTGGTTTCATCCTCGATATTATCTATGATTAATTCTCCTGTAGCTTGATTGATAGCGATTTGTCCAGAGACATATAATACGCCATTATGTGCAGTCGCCTGATTATATGGGCCTACTGGAGCAGGAGCTTGATCTGTATTCAGTATTTTTTTCATCATCAGATATTTAAAATTATAATCATACCAAAAGCCCTGCATCGTTGATGAACGAATACAAGGCTTTATATTTTGTAACTCAAGTAGCTACACTTACTCTTCCTCTACTTCCGCAGCTATTAGGACCTTACCTTTATAGTAAGTAGATCCGTCTTCAGCTTCGTAAGCACGGTGACGTAAATGAGATTCGCCCGTTGTTGGACAAATAGAAACTTGAGGAGTGATAGCTTTCTTGTGTGTACGGCGCTTTCTTTTTCTCTGCTTGGATATCCTACTCTTTGGATGTGCCATTTTGCTAGTATTTTAATATCGTTAATGATCTAAATCAATGTCTTTAAGTACATCTAGGAATGGATTGCCATTATCAGATTCTTCTTCATCAAAATCTTCTTCATAGCCATCATCTATTCCTAAATAATCCTGTATAATTTCATCACAAAGTGATTTATCATCACCCTCACACACTTTAGCATAAGGGATGGATAAGCAAATGAATTCATAAACATATTTTGCAATGTTGAAATCATGTGCTAGTGGATGTATGAAAATGACTTCAGGATTCTCCTCTTCAGGAGCTTCACCATATCTGGCGATGATGTCATGTTCACCCACTACTTTTAGATGAATATTTGCAAGACAACGGTCACATTCAGTCTGAAAAGAACCATTAATAATGAATTTTAAATCCATTACCGTAGCTCTTTTATCAATTTTAAGTGTGATGTCAAATTTGCCTCCCTGAATCAAACTTTCTTCGAAACAAGAAAAGAATTTTTCACCTACCTGAAAATCAAACTGATGCGTTGTGTTCCCTATACTTTTTATAGGTATTGAGAATTGTTTTAATGCATCCATTTTAATGAACTTGCTAATTTTGCTCGGCAAAGATAAGTTTTTCCTTTGTAATAGTGAAGGATTTTTTCTTCTTAATGAATAAAAAATTTATATAAATAATCCGGGAACTTATTTATCTTTGCATTGCTTTAAGGATTAAGGCACTTTTTACATACAAATGGGGGATTAGCTCAGTTGGCTAGAGCGTTTGACTGGCAGTCAAGAGGTCGCAGGTTCGATTCCTGTATCCTCCACAAAACTAAG
>JBNMOV010000025.1:0-21166 GCA_051275765.1 Maribacter sp.
CTACTAAATTTTCGGCTTTCCTTATTCTATTTCTAAAATTAGATTCAAAGCCATTCCACACTTTATCTGTATCTGTAATATCTTCTATTACATAAGTATATTGAGTTGTTTGTTGGAAACCTTCCCACTTGAAAGGCAACCAATTCGTGATCCCATGATGAAAGTTCTGTTCAAAACCATCGAAAAGAGGAAGTTGATCGATCAGTTCTTTCATCAACTTCATTTCCATATTAATATACCTAAATTCTGGAATGATATATGGCCCCATAGTCTGTGTAAAGAAGTGCTGAGCTATATATTTAAAAAATGCCCTCTTCTTCAACAAATATGGCATGGATGCCACTATTTCGCCATTTCGTTCTACAGTAATAACATCCCATTCGTCAGCGTATACTGCATCTAGAAACCAATCTTTCGAAAAAATGGGCATATCCAGTTGACTACGGGAAAAAGTACGATATTTACTAATTTTGGCTTCCATTTTCATTATATAATCATAGAAAGGTGCTATACATCACGCTCTACTTATCATATCCAAAACGTTTGAGCATATTATCATCATTCCTCCAGTTTTCCTTCACTTTGACTAGCAATTCTAAAAATACTCGCTGATCTAAGAATTTTTCAATATCCTTCCTCGCTTCTGTCCCTAGTCTTTTAATACCTACTCCTCCTTTTCCTATAATAATGGATTTTTGTGTATCTCTCATCACAAAAATAGAAGCAGAAATACGCACTACATCATTTTTATGTTTAGGCTCTTGGAAGAATTCTATGATAACCTCAGCTGAATATGGAATTTCTTCTCTGTATAGTTTCAGTATCTTCTCCCGAATAATCTCACTGACAAAAAATCGCTCTGATCTATCTGTCAATTGGTCTTTTGGATAATAAGCTGGTCCTTCATTCAGGTTATCTAAAATAAGATTGAAAAGGACATCCGTATTTTTTTTGTTCAATGCAGAAATAGGGATAGTTTCTTTGAAATCTACTCTATCATTCCACCATTTTACCCACATCAATACATCTGGCTGCTTTGACTTATCTGTCTTATTGACTACTAAAAACAAAGGGGCTTTTACCCTTTTCAGTCGCTCAATAATTGGATCATCATCATCGTACTTTTCGCCCGATTCTGTCATAAAAATCATCACATCTGCATCCTCGAATGTAGACCAAACGTAACGATTCATATTCTCGTGCATTTTGTAAATAGGATCACTTACGATACCTGGTGTATCTGAAAATACAACCTGATAATCCTTCTCATTCACGATACCCATTATCCTATGTCGGGTAGTCTGTGGCTTATGTGTAATGATCGACATTTTTGTCCCTACTAATGTGTTCATTAGTGTGGATTTGCCCACATTGGGTCTGCCTATGATATTTACGAATCCTGATTTATGCATATATTGGTTGTTGGCTTGTTGTATTGACTTGTTAGCTAATTAGCCTTTTAATATTGAATATTTATATAATTCTAATCATTAAGTAAAACGAATTCAATAACCTGAGCCATTATGCTTGTTTTTTTTCTTCTAAAAAACACAAAAAATAGTTCCGTAACTACGGCTATGCAACGATTTTTTGTGTTTTTTAGAAGAAAAAATTACTACCCATTCTGGCTCAATTTATTAAATATGTTTCACTAATCCTTAATGATTTTTAAACTGAATTTTGCGATACTTTGATTATTCTATTGGCTAGATCTAATACATGTTCCAATTGATTTTCTCTGCTCATGTCTGTATTATCGATTTCTATGGCATCGAATGCTTTTCTGAGCGGGCTATCTTTTCTTGTGGAGTCTATCCGATCTCTATCTCTTAGGTTTTTCTTGATTTCTTGAAATTTGATTTCAATTCCTTTGGCGTGCATTTCATCGAGTCTTCGTTTTGCACGAATTTCTGTGTCTGCATTGAGGAAAATCTTCAGCTCTGCATATGGAAATACGACTGTACCAATATCCCTTCCGTCCATGACCACGCCTTTATTTTCGCCCATTTTACGTTGCTGTGCTACCATCGCTTTTCGTACTGCCGAAACAGTTGCAACTGGACTAACCATATTGGAAACTTCCATCCCTCGAATCTCTTCTTCTACATTCTCTCCATTCAAAATGGTATTGCAGGACTTATCTGGATTGACTTGAAAACTAATGGTAATATTGTCCAATGCTTCAGCTATTTGTTCCTCATTGTCTAAAGCTACTTCATTTCTAATGAAATATAAAGTCGCTGACCGATACATCGCTCCTGTATCCACATAGATATAACCTAATTCTTTAGCCAGTGACTTGGCTAAGGTACTTTTTCCACATGAGGAATATCCGTCTATGGCTATGGTTATTTTATTCACTTCTTGATAGATTTTGAGATGCTAAGATTTTGAGATAGGTTATTAATCTTAAAATCTACTTTACAATATCTGCAACTTAGCAAATTTTAGCATCAATCGTTTAGAACCTGCAGCTGCAAAATTAATGACTGCTACTCTATTATCTACTCTTCCATCCGTAGAAATTACTTTTCCTTCTCCGAATCTAAGGTGCAAAACCTTTTGTCCAGCTTGAATCTGAGCACCAGGACTAGGCTTGAATGTCTTAGGATCTATATTGAGTGTAAATTGCTTCTGAACTGGCGTTTTGAAATTGCCTACTACTTTAGCAGGACCTGGAGCAGATGTAAAATCATCATTACCACTAAAATTATTATTACTGCTACTGCTCACTTCTCCATCCAAATGCTGTTGATCTATTTCGTCTAGGAATCTACTTGGATCATTGTATCTCATTTTACCATATTGGTAGCGAGATTTAGCAAAGGAAAGTGTCAGATATTCTTCTGCTCTAGTGATGGCTACATAGAACAAACGACGTTCTTCCTCTATTCCATTTCGATCACTTTTAGCCATGAAACTAGGAAATAAATCTTCCTCTAATCCTACCACGAATACAGAAGGAAATTCCAATCCTTTAGCAGCGTGAGTCGTCATTAAAGTAACATGATCTCCATCATTATCATTAGAATCCAAATCTGTATAAAGAGCAATACTTTGTAAATATGCTGCCAATGTTTTCTCTGGCATAGTCGCATCATCTACAACTTCATCATTTTCTACAAAATCCTTGATACCATCCATGAGGGCATTCAGATTTTCTAGGCGATTCATGCCTTCTATCGTCGTATCTGATTTCAATAAACTGAGAATACCAGATTGCTTGGCTACATATGAAGCCGTTTCGTAGGCATTGAGTTCAGTCGCTTTTTCTACGAAAAGAGCCATCATATTCCTGAATTTATTGATATTCTTTCTCGCTGCTGTTCCTAATGGTACTTCTGCCAAACAATTGTAAATAGATTTATCTGCTTCTACTGCAAAAGCTGCTATTTGATCAAAACTTGATTTACCGATTCCTCTACGTGGATAATTGATGATACGCTTAAGTCCTTCTTCATCCCTTGGATTCGTAACTACTCGAAGGTAAGCTAAAAAATCTTTGATTTCCTTTCTTTGGTAGAAAGATTGTCCACCATATACTTTGTATGGAACATTAAAACGACGTAATGATTCTTCAAAAGTCCTTGATTGGGAATTCGTACGATAAAGGATAGCAATCTCGCTATTCCTCAAATGATTTCGAGTCTTTTGTTCCAAAATCAGACCTCCTACTCGCTTTGCCTCCTCAGTATCTGTCATCGCTTTGATGAGCTTGATTTTTTGTCCAGCACCTTTATCCGACCAGATTTTCTTTTTGAGTTGTTTGGAATTATAAGTGATTACTTGATTAGCAGCTTGTACGATATGACTAGTAGAACGATAATTCTGTTCTAATTTGAAAGTCTGCAAATTAGGATAATCCTTTTCTAAATCTAAGATATTATCAATCGTAGCACCACGAAATGCATAGATACTTTGAGCATCATCACCTACTACACAGAGGTTTTGTTTGCTATCTTTATAATTGACTAATTTCTTCACAATAGCGTATTGCAAAAAGTTAGTATCCTGAAACTCATCTACTAATACAAATTTGAATCTAGCTCTATATTTTTCTAATACTTCGTCTGGATTCGTATACAACAAGAAATAAAATTGGTACAATAAATCATCAAAATCCATCGCTCCAGCACGTTTGCAACGCTTCATATATTCAGTATATATTTTGCTAAAATGCGTACGTTTGGACACCTTATCTTCTGCCATCAAGGTTACATTTTCCTTATATGCTTTAGGTGGAATAAGATTGGACTTAGCGGATGAAATACGATTCTTGACTACATTCACATTATAGCTATCCTTATTCAGGTTCATTTCCTTGATGATAGAACCAATTAGGCTTTTGGTATCATCTGTATCGTAAATCGTAAAATCTGAAGGATAACCAATCTTCTCTGCCTCAGAACGTAATATCCTAGCAAAAATAGAGTGAAATGTACCCGCCCAAACACTCTTGGCTTTTTCGCCAACTACTTTTTCTATCCTTTCCTTCATTTCCTTTGCCGCCTTATTCGTAAAGGTCAAAGCGAGGATTTGATAGGCAGGAACTCCGGACTCTATGATGTGAGCTATGCGATAAGTCAACACACGGGTTTTCCCTGAACCTGGACCAGCTATAACCATGACTGGACCTTCTATGGCGGTTACTGCATTTCGTTGTACATCATTAAGCTGTGATAAGTAGTCTGACATATGGTAGATGTAGAGATTTTAAGATACTAATATATTAAGATAATATACTGAAAATCAATTACTTGATTTATAAATAATTGATATATTAATTTCAATAATAACTTATCTATGGTTTTCTATTTGCAAAAATACGAAATGAGGTTGGAACGGATGGGATATTTGAGGAATTTGTAGTGTTAATCTACATTTGATCGACCTTCTATGTTTCCCAAACATTTTCGTTACTTTTGAAACATGCTAGATGAAACTACATTTTATACTTTTATTTGGGCTTGGATTATACTTGCCATTGTTACTTTTTTTGTCAATTTGAAAATTAAGGCTCCTTATGGACGGCATAGCAAAACGACTTGGGGTCCTATGATTGATAATCGGCTGGGTTGGATTATTATGGAATTGCCTGCTTTGTTGACTTGTCCTATTTTATTTTATTTTGGGGATGGCGATAAAGCGACTGTTACCTATGTTTTTGTCGGGCTTTGGGTAATGCATTATTTTAATCGTACTTTTATTTTTCCTTTTAGAATTAGGACTAATGGAAAAAAGATGCCGCTTGCCATTACTTTTTCTGCTATCTTTTTTAATGTAGTCAATGGTTTTATCTGTGGTTATTTCCTAGGAAATTTTGCAGATTATGCCGATAATTGGCTCAGTTCCATTCCTTTTATCGTAGGAATTAGTATCTTCTTTATTGGCTTTTTCATTAATAATCAATCTGATGGTATTCTCATTAATTTGAGAAAGCCAGGAGAGCTGGGTTATAAAATTCCAAAAGGTGGATTATTCAAATATATTTCTTGTCCCAATCTTTTTGGGGAAATAGTGGAATGGATTGGTTTTGGTATCATGTGTTTTGCTTTGTCTACACTTACTTTTCCACTTTGGACGATGGCGAATTTGATTCCTCGTGCATTGGCTCATCATGAGTGGTATCGGGAAAAATTTAAAAATTATCCTATAAAGAGGAAGGCCGTTTTTCCTTGGTTGGTGTAAGAATTAGTTACTTGGTTGAAATAGTTGATTGGGTTGGTGCGTTAATTGATTTGTTCGCCTACTTCGCCATTAAAAAAATTATCATGAGATGTATTCCTTTATTTATACTATTATTTTTCATAGCCTGCAATCCTTCTGATGTTGACATAAAGGAAGAAGTCACAGTTATTAAATCTCCAGAAAATACCGTGGATAATCCTGATAAGATTATTCCAAATTCAAAAAAAGAGATTGATATAAAGAAGCCAGAATCAATAAAACCTACAAAACCAAAACCTGCTCCTATTGAAATATCTTCCTCTACTAATAGTCGATATGCTTGGAAGGGAAATTATGATATTAATACTGCATTAATCAATCGTTTTGCTTTGCCAGAAGGATATAAACGAGTGAAGTATGCGAATTTTGAATATGCGGATTGGTTAAGGCATTTGCCATTGAAAGCAAAAGGAAGCAAGGTGAAATATTATAATGGTGGCACGAAAAATAATGAGGTGCATGAAGCTGTATTGGATGTCGATGTAGGAACACGAGATTTACAACAATGTGCTGATGCAGTCATGCGATTGCAAGCAGAATATCATTATTCCAAAAAAGATTATAGCAATATTCATTTCAATTATACGAGTGGAGATAAGGTTTCTTTTGATGATTGGCGATATGGAAAGAAACCAAAAGTGGCAGGCAATAAAGTTGCTTTCACAGCTAAATCTTCTACTGCCAATAATTCTTATTCTAATTTCAAAAAATATATGAATAGCATTTTCAATTATGCTGGAACGGCTTCTTTGGAAAAGGAGTTGAAGACTATAAATCTGACAGATATTAGTCCAGGAGATGTATTTATACAAGGTGGATTTCCAGGTCATGCTGTGATCGTAGTGGATGTAGCAGAAAACGCAGAAAAGAAGAAAATTTTCATGCTCGCTCAAAGCTATATGCCTGCACAGGATATACACATCTTGAAGAACTTGAAGCAAGATAGCCTTAGTCCTTGGTATTCAACTGATTTTGGCAATACACTTGTTACGCCAGAATGGACATTTGATGTAAAGAATTTGAGGCGTTTTTCATTGAATTGATCTATCTTGCGATGAAAGAAAAACCAAAGGAATGAACTATAAAAAACCAAAGGAAGAAAAACGATATTATTCGATAGGTGAAGTAGCGAAAATGTTTGATGTGGCAAAGTCGTTGATTAGATTTTGGGAAACGGAGTTCGATTATTTAAAACCACATAAGAATTCTAATGGAGAACGACGGTTTACGCAGCAGAATATCGACCAGCTTTCGCTTATTTATCATTTAGTAAAAGAACGAGGATTTACACTAGATGGTGCGAAACGAGAAATCATCGAAAATAAGGAAAAGATCAATCAAAAAATGCATCATCTGAATAAACTGAAAGCTGTAAAAAAGCGATTGGTGAATATTAGAAAAATGCTGTAATTAAAGCTAATCATATATTTCTAGTTCTGTTTTTATCATCGCTTCATGGCAAATAAACGGCTTTGTTTCTTCACGATTTCTAAGACAAAAACTTTGTTGCCAGCTATATCCATGAGCTATCCATGTCTTGGCTTCTGTTGGTATTAAATCTTCCCTTTTCACTAAACCCAAACCCTGACCAAATACCATTTGTTTTCGTTTTTTTTTAGTTCCATCCTTTTTCACATAATTGACTTCTATTTCCTTTTTGTATTTCTCATCTTCTGAAATCAACCATTCCATCCCTACAAAAAAGCCATTTTTCGGAATAGGAATATTATATTCAGAAATATCTACTATATGCCATTTATTCTTTTTTTGAGCTTGGACGATTAGATTATCCAATAAGAGATCTTCTTTTGGATTCCCAGCCTCTCCAACATCATATAATCTTATTCTAAAAGGAGTTTGGTGTCCATATTTCAAATGAAATGATTTATTTAGAAAAAAGGAAACAGCGAGAATAAAGCCTTTTTCATTCTTATCATTATCTATAAATTTTGCTACGATAAAAACATTCTCCCAATTATAATATGTTCTTCCAATTCCTGATGCTGACTTCTTATCCTTATTTCCTTTTTCTATTATCACAGCATTCTTAGCAATAACCACTACTTCATTAAGCAGGTTTTCAGCCTTCTCTAATTCAATCATATTAGGCTTATCCAATAAGGTATTTATTACAAAAATCTTACTTTCATATCCCAGATAAGAAACCTCCAAAGTATCCAACAAAAGAGAGTCTGACACAGTTAAAGAAAAAGAGCCATCGCTCTTGCTCAAAGCACCGATTCCTGTATCTATAATAACAATATTGGCATAATAAATGCCTTCTTTATTTTCATCAAGTATCGTTCCTTTTATGTATGTCTGAGCATAGGAAATCATGGCGAACATCAAAAAAAGATAGGTATAAGTTGTTTTCATAGCGATTTTAATATTTAAATAACATTCATAAATCTAAGAAACATCTATATTACAAAAAAATAGCAATATGGCAAAGAAAAAACAAACACCAGACATCTCTCCTAAGGTACACAATGAAATCAAAGGATACGATATTAAGATCAATGAATTTGGGCAGATCACCTCTTCTTTGAATGTAGATGATATCAATAAATTTTTAGATGACAATGTGGAAGATAAGAAGTTGAAAGAAAAACAGGATAAGGAAAATAATGATGTTTAAAAATATATCCAAACTCAATTTTTTCTCTATAAAAACTATTCATAACATGAGATGGTTCATTTTTTTATTGATATTTCCTTTTTGTACTTCTACTGCTAATTTACCAAAAGAGGACAAGCAAAACGATATAAATTCATCAGATAAAGCCTGCGTTTCTTCTGATGAAGAAGGATTATTGGAAGCGATTAATTCCTACAGAAAATCAAAAGGACTGAAAGCTGTTCCTTATTCAGCATCCATGTCCATTGTGGCACAGCAACATGCCAAGGAGTTGAATAACGATATCAAAGAATTGACACATAGTTGGGTGGATTGTAAATATACCAGTGGCAAAAGAGAAAGCTACGACTGTATGTGGCAAAAGCCAAAGGAATTAACTGGCTATCCAGACAAAGGTTATGAATGTGCCTTCGGAAAATGGGGAACTAAACCCTATGGACCAAAAGATATATTACAAAAGTGGAAGGAAAGTACTTCTCACAATAAAATCATTACCAATCAAGGTATTTGGGCTAAAGCAGAATGGAAAGCAATGGGTGTAGCAATTAATGGAAATTATGCTGTGCTATGGTTTGGGAAAGTAGATGATCCTAAGGGAAAGCCTCGTCTTTGTAAGTAAAAAATGTGAAAAGTACTAAGGTGTAAATGTGCGAAGTGGGTTAATCTGTTTCACACATTTATACGTTTACATCTATTTATACGTTTACACTTTTTTCACATCTTTATACTTTCTCAGTTCACTGAGATATCCACTCTTCTATTCATCCAACGAGGATTATCATCATTCACTTCTCCTAAACCTACATAAGCTATCCTTTCCTTTGGAATGCCGTTTTGAACAAGGTATTCAAAGATAGCAACTGCCCTATTATTTGATAAATGGATATTATATTCATTTGTTCCTTTGAAATCACAATAGGCTTTTAAACTAACTTTAGCATACGTATTGCTTCTCAATCTAATCAATAAATCATCCAATTTTTCCTTTTCACTTCCTTTGATATTATATTGATCAAAATCAAAATAGACAGATAAACCTATAGGTTTGGAAGGTAGAGTTCGCTGTACATTTGTCAATGGTTGTTCTAGTTTTGGCTGAGGCTGTGTTTTTGGTGGTATTTCTGGCTGATGTTTAAAATTAGGTTTTGAACCTGTCTTGCGGAGTAAAATATCCAATTTATAAAAAGTGCGATTATGCCATTCTGGAATATCTTCTATTCCTGTATAAGGCAAATATCCTTTCTCCTTTATATCAAAAATAAAAGGTCCAGGCGGAAGACAGCGAAAAAATCTTCCATTCTTATCTGTTGCTATTCTATAACCATCCCAAGTTTGTAATACAGTTTCTACAGGTTCTAATGTAATAGAATCCTTCACAAATCCTTCTACAAAAGTAATTGGATCGCTTTTCACAGGCTTGGAAAGCGTAAATTTATAAATGTCTAATTCTCCAAATCCTCCTTTGCGATCAGAGGCAAAATAACCTGTCTCCCCATCAGCTGTCAAGAAAAAACCCAATTCTCTAGCTGAAGTATTGACAGTATTTCCTAGATTCACTGCCTTGCCCCAACGTCCATTTGATTGCAAACGACTCATATAAATATCCTGTTCGCCCATACCTAATAATCCAGTAGAACTAAAAAACAGCGTTTTTCCATCATTCGTAATGAAAGGGGATTCTTCATAATCTCCTGTATTTATATTTCCCCCTACATTTTCTGCTTTGCCCCAAGTTCCATCTGGATCCAAATAACTCACATAAATATCTGTCTTACCAAATCCCCCCATACGACTACTAGAAAAAAACATCATCCGTCCATCACAACTGATCGATGCCTGCGATTCCCAAGCTTCAGAATTCAATTTTCCTTTGACAGGTTCGACTTCCAATACTTCTACTGTATCCGTTATTTTTAATATTGCTTGCTGAATATCGCAAGTTCCATCCACATTTTCTCGTTGACAGGCAGTAAAATACATCTTTACATTATCACGAGTGCAAGTACACATTCCCTCATTTACATCCGTATTAAAACCATTACCTACTGCTTTTCCTTCCGTCCATTTTCCATTCTTATTGAAACTGACATAAAAATCCTCATTATTTTTGGACATCATGCGAGTATAAAGAAGCGTTTTTCCATCATTGGTCATGAAAGGGAAATAATCATTCAAATCAGAATTAATAGCTTTTCCTAGATTCTGGACATCTGTTATTTCAAATGCAGGAATAGAATCACGAGCATATGCAGCTTGAAAAACGGACTCTCCTACTATCCGATTATATTTTTGATTAAAATTATCTTCTGCAAAGCCATTCACACCAAAATTAGCGGGGGGGAAACGTTGTAAGGCTCGAAATTTATTGAAATAAAAGATAGCCTTATCATAGTCGCCAATCCTGTAATAAAATTGCCCTTGTTCATAATACATCACCCTCGAAAAATTAGGACAGGTTTCAATTACCTCTTCTAGGATTTCAGCTGCTTTTTCATAATCTGATTCATAAAAAAAGATACCAGACAAAGCTCGTTTAGGTGCACAATAATCTGATTTTTCTAAAAGGACTTCATAGTAAATACCTTTTGCCTTTTCGAATTTCTGATCTTGTAAAGCATCATCGCCTTCCTTCATCAGATTGCTGAGCTGCTTGCCTACCCGCTGTTCTTCGGATATCTGTGAAAACAACATCACAGATATGAATAATAATATGACTAAAGGAAGTATTCGTTTCATGATAATATGATAACGCTATTTTCAGAAAAAATTACATGGCTAATGTTCTTTTTCACATTAAAGACTTATCCAACTATTCATCAAATGGCTACAACAGGCAAATACTGTCTTGCATTTCGTTGAAAATACTAGTCGATGCTACGGATCAACTGTGTTTCCGCTTCATTCAAAATAATATTTACTCATGTTTCACTTATTATTAAATAATCAGATAGGTCTTTTTGTTTACCGCTTATGACTATATCCTGCCACTTATGAAATCTAGTTTTGAATAATGGGCCATTAGTAGCAATTTAGCACTATCATATTAATTACCAAAACTTAAAACCATGAAAAAAAGCACATTGACCATTTCATTCTGTTTATTGCTCTGTATGTAGGTTTTTTCTCAAAAAATAGTCATTCAAGACTATAGGTATACTATTTATTTTGATACCAATCAAGATAAACTGACTCCGCATGCAAAATTAGAACTCGAAAAGCGACTAGCAGATTTTATTCAAAAAGACATTATTTCCATTGAAATAATAGGACATACAAATACAGAAGGCAGTTTGAATTTCAATATGGATTTATCTCAAAGACGAGCTAAAACAGTAGAATAATTTATTCAAAAAAATGGAATGGATCGTTTTCCTACTACTACTTCATTCCAAGGAGAAACTTCGCCTAATATCCATGAAATGAGCATCGCTAACAAAGCTGCAAATAGGCCTGTAGAAATATGGTGGATAGTACGAAAAATTATTCCAGAGAAGGAAAGAACTGTTATTTCTAGCGTAACAACTTATGAGAAAATAATACCAGATATCATTCTTCCAAAAAAAGTCATCATTCCTTTAACTGATTGTCAAAAATTTCATCAGCAGATAGATAAGAATGTACAACAGTTCAATATTGACAATAATAAAAGTGGCATTTTAGAAGCTAATGAAGGAACAATTATACATTTCTATCCTAATAGTTTTTGTGATTGTAAAAGCAAGGAAAACCTTAATGACAATATCAATATTTCTTTAAAGGAATATTATAGTTTAGGATATTTTCTACAAGCTGGATTAAGTACACAAGCCAATGATAAAACCTTACAGTCTGCAGGATCGATACATATTTCAGCTTCTGTTAATGATAAAGAAGTCTGTTTAAAAGGCAGACAAGATTATGAAATTTTGTTTCCTAAAAATAAGATGAACAAGGAAAACTATGAAGATATGCAGCTTTTTCAAGGAAATCTGGATGAGAATGGAGAAGTGAATTGGGGCGTGATGAAACGGAATTCATTATTGAATAGAAATACTGTAATGATGAGTAATAAACATGTAGGTTGTGCAAATTGTAGTATCAATAAGTACAAGTTCTTTCATCGAGTCAATAACTTTTTCATGCAAAATTGGGTATGGAAAAGCTACAAATACTGGCGTAGTCTAAAAGGGCAGGAAATAGCTAAAAAAAAATGAAGTATACCTAACCAAACAAAGGAAAAAGGATGAGTTGCTTGATAATTTCAATGGTACATTTTCAGAACTCGCTCAAGAATTGAAAAAAATAGGTATAAATTCAACAGAATATATATTTAATTATTATATTACATCAGCCAATCAATTGAACTACATCAATTGTGATAGGTTTCTTAATATACCTAAAAGGAAACGTCATTCTGTTAATTTAGCCTTTCAAGGTCATGAAAAAATTTCCTCAAAACTCATCATACGTCCTTATAATAGTATAGTAAGGGGAATGCCCACTGCTAAAGGATATTATTTCCCCAATCTACCTAAAGGCGAAAAAGCCCAAATCATTTTATACGACTACTCGGAAAAAAGTCCCAAGTTAGCAAAACTGAATATCGTGATAGGTGAAGCTATCGATACAGAAAAACTCGTATTAAAGGAATACAGCCTAGATAATTTTAAACAACTGATGGCCGTGAATTAAGCCATCCACTCTCAGATATTTGAACAGAGGCTGGACGACGCTCTACCTCTTACACACCCTATGATAGAGTCTCTCTGATTGATTTCAGAGAGGCTTTTTATATCCCCATGCTAGTAGTAAAAAGCCCATTCAAATCAACTTTCCTGTTAATGATCTCGTAAATCATCATTATTTAACTTAACGATGATTTACCTCTCCAATAATATTAATAACTTAGATGTCCAGAACATTCCAATCCAATAAATATCTGGTACTCATTTGTTCTTAAAAATTACTTTTTAATGCGTCATTATATTATTCTAAGCATCGTTATATTATTTGCAATCGTAGCTTGCAATAACAAAAACAAACAGGCACAAACTACAGATAAAGACCTATTTGAAAATGAATTCACGTCAAAGGGCGAAAATATCCCTAGTAGATATGACGATTTATCTATGTTTTCTGAAGCGACTCCCCTCAAGGTAAAAGAAGATGCCGATATCATAGCATTTGGTTCTTGCAATAAGCATGATTCACCTCAACCACTTTGGGGACCTCTTATTCAGACTCAGCCAGATGTTTGGATCTGGCTAGGCGATGCGATTTATGGCGATTCTGAGGATGAAGCTGTCCTTCGTAAAAAATATGCAGCACAAAACGCCAATAAAGGATACCAAAAAATCAAGGCGATAAGTTCTGTCATTGGTACATGGGACGATCATGACTATGGTGTGAATAATGGTACAAAACTCTATCCTGCAAAAAAAGAAAGCAAGGCTGCTTTCTTGGATTTCGTAGAAGTATCCGCTAATCATCCCACTAGAAAAAGAGAGGGAATTTATCAATCTTATATTTTAGGAGAAGGCAATGAAAAGGTAAAAGTCATCTTATTGGATAGCAGGACATTCAGAGATGAGGTAGCTAGAGATGATAAGAAAGCATACATCCCAAATCCAAAAGCGGAAATGCTAGGCGAAGCACAATGGAAATGGCTAGCTGGTGAATTGAAAAATAATGATGCTGCCATCACTATCATCGCAAATGGAACACAAGTCATTCACAGAACTCATCCTTATGAAAAATGGGGCAATTATCCTACTTCAAGGAAACGATTATTCAAAATGATCATGACCTATTGTCCATCTGGTGCGATATTGCTTAGTGGAGATAGGCACCATGCTGAAATATCTAAAGTCAAACTACCAGGCTTGAAACACGAATTATATGAATTTACGTCCAGTGGCTTGACGCATACTCGCAAATATCCTCGTCCAGAAGCTAACCAATTCAGAGTAGGCGAAAAAGTAGATAAACTTAATTTTGGTGTGATGTGTATCGATTGGGATAGTAATCCTGTGAAGGTGACGTTGGAAGTGAGAGGAGAAATGAATAAGTTATTGCAGTCTACTAGTTTTGATGTGATTAAATAGAGCTCGAACTAGCTAGTTCGAGCTTGTAGATTACACTACTCAATTTATAATTGATCAAAGAACCTTAGATTTTAAAATCAAACCATTGATTACACAAAAAACCATACAAGAAATAATAGAAACTGCCAAGGTAGAAGATGTGGTAGGAGATTTTGTCAATCTGAAACGAAGGGGAGTCAACATGATAGGGCTATGCCCTTTTCATAATGAAAAAACGCCTTCCTTTACCGTTTCTCCAGCTAAGAATATTTATAAATGTTTTGGTTGTGGCAAAGGTGGAGATCCTATTCGTTTCTTGATGGATCAGGAGAATTATTCTTATCCAGAGGCATTGCGATCATTGGCAGCTAAATATAGCATAGAAGTCCAAGAAACCAAAATGTCTGATGAGGCGAAAGAGGAACGTAAAAAAGTAGACGACCTCTATGCACTCAATCAGTATGCATCAGAATATTTCATAGACCAAATGTGGAATACAGACTATGGAAAAAGCATTGGTCTGAGTTATTTCAAGCGAAGAGGATTCCGTGAGGAAACGCTAAAAAAATGGGGTTTGGGATATGCTCCAGATAAAAAGGATCACTTTGTACTAGGAGCGGTCAATGATGGTTATCAAAAAGAACAATTACAATCAATAGGATTGGCTACGCAATATGGTAGGGATTTCTTTAGGGGCAGAGTCATGTTTCCTATTCGAAATATATCTGGTAAAATCATTGGTTTTGGTGGTCGTGTTTTGGCGAAGGATGCCAAAACAGCGAAGTACATGAATTCACCAGATTCTGAAGTATACAATAAGAGTAAAGTGCTGTATGGTGCTCATTTTGCTCGAACAGCTATTCGCAAAGCTGATGAATGTATGGTGGTGGAAGGTTATACAGATACGCTTGCCATGCACCAATCTGGAATAGAAAATGTCGTCGCTCCTTGTGGTACTTCATTGACGCCAGGGCAGATTCATGTCATCAAACGATATACTCCTAATATTACTTTCATTTTCGATGGCGATGCAGCTGGTAAAAAGGCAGCTTTGCGAGGATTGGATATGGTCTTGGAATTGGATATGAATGTGCGACTGGTTTTGCTCCCCGAAGGCGAAGATCCCGATTCATTATTACAAGGTTTAGGTACGACCAAATTCGAGGAATACATAGAAAGAAATAAAAAGGATTTTATTCTTTTTAAAACAGAACATCTACTAGAAGAATCGAAAGGAGATCCAATAAAAAAAGCGACTTTAATTAAAGAAATTATCGCTTCTATTGCTAAAATCCCTGATCCAATAAAACGTTCTGTTTATATCAAGGAAGTGGCAGAAATGACTGGTACAGGCGAACATATTTTCTTTGCAGAGATTAAAAAGGCAATCACCAAATTAATAGAAGAAAGAAATAAGAAAAGGAAAATATCTAATTTACCAAATCCTTCTTCTTCTAGTAAAAATAAGCCTAATTTTTCTAATGAAAACTCTAATTCTGATCATGGATTTTCTAATCATGGATTCGCTCCAGATTTTCCTACAGAAACACCTCCTAATTCTGGCACTGGTTTTCCAGAAGAGAATTTAAATGATGTTTTTCAAGGAAATAATTTTCCTCCTTCAGCAGATTTTCAAGAGTATAGTCCTAACACGCCTAAAAAAGAGAAAAGAGAAAATAAAAGGCTTGGCGATGAATTTCAAGAACAGGATATTGTTCGTATTTTAATAGAGGCTGGTGCAGCCATTATGTACGAAGACAAAAAAACAACTGTCTCTGAATTTATTCTAGAAAATATTAAGGATTTATTGAATGATTTTGATAATGCTTATTATGCTAAAATAGTAGAGGAAGCATTTATTAAATTTACTGAAGGCGAAATATTAAGTTCGCAATATTTTATGAATCATAAGGATGAAAAAATAAGAGATATCACTATAGGTTTATTGACTTCGCCCTTTGATTATAGCCATAACTGGATAGATAAACATGATTTACCTTTACAGAATCAAAAAAGTTATGAAGAAAATTTTGCACAAGATACAGTGGATTCTGTCAATCGATTCAAACTGCGTAAAGTGATAAAAATATTAAAAGATAACCAAGAAAAACTAAAAACAACAAAGGATAGTACTGAAATGATTAAAATCTTAAAAGTGCAGCAGAAGTTGACAGAAATGAAGGTGGAATTGGCTGCTTATTTTGGAAGTGTTATTGTGAAATAATGGATAATTGGAGTAATTAATTATTCCCCTCCCCCAAATCATTAATAAACTTTCCCTCTATTCATAATTTTATTCGGATCAAAAACATTTTTAATCATTTTTAGATAATTAATTTCTGTTGCTGAACGGGAATAATTTAAATATGGTTTTTTTAATAATCCTACGCCATGTTCTGCGGAAATAGAACCTTTATATTTTTGGACAATAGGAAAGATTAAATCATTCACTTTTTTGCATTTATTTTCAAAATCGGAGATAGATAATTCTTTTGGTTTAATAATATTTAAATGCAAATTTCCATCTGCAATATGTCCATACCAAAGGGTAACGAAATTAGGATAATTATTTTTTACAATAATTTCTATTTCATTTAAAAAATTGGAAATATTAGAAATTCTGACAGATAAATCATTCTTGTAAGGCGTGAAGGAAGAGATAGAAGAAGATATATTTTCACGATAACTCCAAAGTCGTTTCATCGTATTTTCATCAGCAGAAAAAGCATCATCTAATATCCATTCTTTTTGATATAATTCTCGATATAAATTAAATACCAAATTCGTATTTTCATCATTATTCGATTCAAATTCTATGATGGTATAATAAGGATATCTTTGAGGCAAAGGAGGTATAACATTCGTATGGTCCATCACATAATCCACTGTATTATCAGAGAAAAATTCAAAAGCTAAAAAGTCTATTTTTTGGCGAAAAGCATTCATCACTTTTACGACACATTTCATATCTGGGACGCCAAATAAAATGACTTGTTTTTCTTTCGCTGGACGAGTGAGTTTGAGCGTAGCTTCTACTACAAATCCTAGCGTCCCTTCACTCCCTATAAATAAATGACGAAGATCATAACCTGTTGCATTTTTGATGAGTCCTTGATTGAGTTCCAGTATATCGCCCTTGCCAGTTACAACTTTCAAACCTGTAACCCAATCTCTGAACATACCATATTTTACGACCTTGATTCCTCCTGCATTTGTAGCGATATTTCCCCCTATCCTACTCGATCCTTCTGAGGCAAAATTCACAGGAAAAATCAAACCTTTTTCCTTAGCGTATTCCTGTACTTCTTGTGTAATGATACCTGCTTCTGCTGTTATCGTTTGATCTAATTCATTAAAATCGAGGATTTTATTCATCTTATCTAAGGAAACGACGACTTCCTTATTATTAGCAACAGCTCCTGCAGAAAGTCCTGTTCTACCTCCAGATGGCACGAGAACAAAACCATATTCATTAGCTAAAAGAACAATTTCTTGGACTTCTTCTGTAGTTCGAGGAAAAAGAATAGCTGTAGGATTTGGCTGATGGTAGCGTGTCCAATCCCTACCATATTCCAGTAAAATATCTTCATCTGTTTGGATGATAGAAGCAGATAAATTTTCTTGTAAAATGTTTAACACCACTTAACTAGATATTGAGATACTAAGGTAACTTCACAATAGAATACACTGCCTGGTTTCTTTCTCTGGAAACTGTTGAATTTCCAATATGTATAGGCACATCCGTTCTATCATTATCATAAATAATGAAGTAATTACCATCATCCATTTTAGTGATACCTTCTACTTTATGTCTTAATGCAAATGGCTGCCCCTTATCATCTACGATGACTTTCGCCTTTTTTCCTGCGAGATAATCAACCAGTGGCAGTTCCCATATATAACCACCTAATTCTTGATTACCTTCTTCACCACTTTCATAACTAGTCGTCATATAGATCATTTGCTTGCTCTGATCATAGAAAATACTAGACAGTCCTAAATCCTTTCTAGCAGATGAAGAATCCAGCGTGTAAGCAATCTTGAAATCATCTGCTAAAGTAACCTTACCAGCAGCATCCATAGAATAACTACACTCTATCAAAGTAGAAGTATAAGTAGGATTTTGGTAGCTTTCTCCCGTTTCTCGAACACCAAAAACCAATTTATTATTAGGAAGCACTGACAAACCTTCTATTTTCATATGCGTAGAGTTTAGCATTGCCAAAAACTTATACCTTAAATTTTTAGAGCTGATGACACCGCCATTATCCACTCTTTCTATCATCTGAAATTCATCCTCCATGACATTCCAAGCCAATAGACAATTATATCGATCCCAACTGTTATCATCATCCTTCAATCTATCAAATCCAGACGTAATAAAAAGCGTACTTTTATCCATCGTAAAGGCAAAATCCTCTATCTTATAAATATTGAAAAATTCATCTTGCTTGAGTTCAAAAGGATTCAGCATATTGCCTTCCTTCAGTGTTTTTCCATTCGCCAACATCATGGGGGAAACATTGGAAGTATTCTTATCATTTCCAAAAAAAAGCGAACCTTCATACATTGCCACAGCTGAATATTCACAATTATAAGGAGAATCATCATCAAAGGTCATTCCTTCCTCGAAGCAAGTCAACAGGGCTTCTTTCAGCACAAAATCAGCATATCTAGTTGGCGTTTCAGGGGCACTGGGAATAAGTGCCGTTTCTTTACAAGCAAAGCAACATAGGATTATGCATAGTAGTAAGTTTGTATATCTCATATTTAGTAATTTTATAGGGGTGCAGGACAAATTTGCAACAGATGACTATTCTTGTACAAAAGAAAAGATATGAAAACTTGTCAGAATCGCCTATTTAAAGGGAATTCGTATAAAGTCATTCAATTAATTGATGGCAAATTAGCGGCTTAATGTAAATTTGTCCTGCACCCTTTTATGGTAAAGGTAGGAATTATAATAAATTACTAAACCCATCAGTCAAAAATCATTCCTTAAAGGATGGCGAATACTTATTTATTCAACATTCCTAAACCCCTTTATCACACCATATTCTTTCAATGCCACAATGAACAACCTTAGCCAAACCAAGGCTAACAGAGGATATACGACGACGATGCCATAATTATAAAACATCGCTTCTGTATATTCAAAATGATGAAAATGCAGTACTGCCCTAGTCATTCCACAACCGATACATTCTACATTGAAAAATGCCACAGAGGGGCAGGTCACCACTCCCGTATCATCAAAAAAGCTGGCAGGTAGCAACCAGAGAACGATTGGAGCAATAAGAATGATAAAATAAATAATAGGTCTAAGTATTTTTTTCATATTCACATATATTTGGAGTTAGGGAATAGGCAATAATTAAAGAAACGGTAATTACTACATTAGAGCAAATACCGTTTCCTATAATCAGCTAAGAAAAATATTATGAATAATAATTCTTCTTCTTAACCAATGCATAGATTAGGCCACCTATACAAGTAAAAAAACCTAGTACTAAGCAAATAATCCAATCTTTTCCTTTCCAACTATCATTGATTCCCATGCCAATAAAGCCCCAGCCAAATATTGCCAAAACAATATAAAGTGCCTTAGAAATCTTTGCTTCACCAAGGCTATTATTCCCCTTAGTGAATTTTTTCAATTTCTTCTTAGCTACCTTCAATGCAACCATCTCCTTTAGCTTCATTCTCTTTCCTGTGATCTCCTTATATTTTTTTGGAGTCATACTAAGAACATCGTCTAAAGTCAAATCTTCCAAGCTCGCCATGATTTCCTTTACCTCTGGATTGTTTTCAGGTGTAGGATTGATTACGTAAGCATAGCTTGTTGTCAACATTAATGACATGAAAAATAAAATAAAAAACTTCTTCATTTGTATTTGAATTTAAAAAATTATAAAATAATACCTATACAGCCCTATTCATTATCAATGAGCATAATACAACTCATTAATCCTGATAATACCAAGATCATTTTATGATGAATAGTAGCTAAATGAATATTTTTTGTTGCTTTATTTAATTTAAGGAATAGGAAAAAATAAATTATCTATAATTTTCTGATCTCTTTATTTTTTCATAATTATTTTGAATATGAATCCTGTTATATTTGCCACAATATATGTATTAAATTCAATAATACAAAAGGCTTTGATACGAATAGTTTTTTATTTAAAGGAATAGGGAAAATATACTCTACCCACTTTGATTTGTTCATTTGTCAATTCAGGTAGTTTATTTATTGCCTACCAAAAATGGCGAGGTTATTTTTTCCTATTCCCTTATCACATGAAATAATCAAACAAGCTTACTCCTTTCCTAATTCCACTGCTCTATCTAATGCAGCTTTTGCTCCTTTTTTAATGTTAGAATGAATGGTTTCTCCATTAAAATTCTTTAATGCAGCTTCTGTCGTACCTCCTTTAGAAGCTACTTTCTGTATCCATTCATTACAAGAGAAACTAGATTTATTGTGCAATTCTACTGCTCCTCTAAAGGTTTGTGATACCAATAATTCTGATTCTGATTCTGAAAAGCCCATTTCCTTGGCAGATTCCATCATCGCTCGCATGAAATAAAAAACATACGCAGGTCCAGAACCAGATATGGCTGTGGCAGCATCTATTGCGTCTTCTGATTCTACATAGATTGTTTTACCTGTCGTATTCAATAAGTTTTGGACAGTGACTAATTCTATTCTCGTCACTTCATCAGATGAAGTAAA
>JBNMOV010000026.1:0-21027 GCA_051275765.1 Maribacter sp.
TTTTCTTTTCCTTTAAAAAAGGTAACTCGCTGATTCGAGTAGGAATTTTTTTAATCTGTGCCAAATTATAAACATCGCCAGGTTTGATTCCTAGATATTGCTGCAAATATTTTTTAGATATTTTTACGCTTTCTCCTACGATTTCAATGCCTTCGTAAGTAATGAGCGTATATTTTTCTAAATGTAATTGAGCAGAAATAGAAGCATCCTCATGAATTTGGACACTATCCAATCCTACTGTGGCGAAAGGATAACCATGATCTTCAGCATAAGATTGTAAAGACTGCATGAGTCCAGCTAGTTCAGTATAATAGAGCGGTTTGTTTTGATATAATTTATCTCTAAAACCTATTTTTCCTAAGATGAAGTCATCTACATTTCCTCGATTCAATGTCGCCCATTTGAAGGATGTTCCTGTATTGATATAAGCGGTATGCATATCATCCTTTATCTGAATACTATCTACAGAACTAGATAAAAAGGAAAGGTTTGCCAATTGTAATCGTATATTCTGAAGCTCTTTTTGCATATCTTTTTCAGAAGAAAATATACGTTGATGTTCAATCTTATTGTCTTCTAAAAAAGTAGAATCTTGATCATTCAGTTTCACATTTAGTAAAAATGTACTGCTTTGTGCCATTAATAAAACAACAGAAAAGGCAACGAAATAATATGTAAAGAGTAGTTTTTTAATGTAGAATGAATTTTGATTACGAATATTTATTTCCTCTATTTCTAATAATTAGACTTTATCGTACTTTGTGTTGGGTAAGTTAAAATTGAATATCTATTAATTTTTAATTTGCCTTAATAGTTATAAAACGACCATAACTGCAGTAAAGATGTAGCTTAGCTGCAAATTAATAGAATTAATGTCCTGTTTTGACTGGATTATTTATTCTGTTTACAGAAACATGACAGTTTTGAAGTAACTCAAATGTAATTTTGTAGTTAAGGATATAGACAATTAATAATCTGTCAGATAGATACCTTATTAATTGCTTGTTCCCTAACGAATTCGTTTCTAATTTATAGATGATAGAGGATTATAAAATTATTACAATTACGCACAAAAGTGCAGCGCTGAAAGACATAGGACACTTTGTGCTTCCTGAGTCTAAAGGTAATCCCCTACACGAAAGATTGGAACAACTGAAAAAGGACTTGGATATTTCTGAATTGTTATATCTAGCTACTTGTAATCGAGTACTATTTTTCTTCTGCCATTCAGGTGCCTTGGATGCTGCTTTCCTCAATCGTTTCAATAATATGCTTTATCCAGATTGGGATACATCGAATGATGTATTCATCAAACATGAGGGAGAAGAGGCATTACGTCATTTGTTTGAAGTTTCCTCTTCCGTGGATTCGTTGGTAGTAGGAGAGCATGAAATTATTCGTCAACTCAGACAGGCATATGGTAAATGCAGAGAGAATAAGCTAACAGACGATCATATCAGATTAGCGATGGATGCGACAGTCAAAACAGCTAAGAGCGTATACGCCAAAACGAGGATTGGAGAAAAGCAAGTCTCTATTGTTTCCCTTGCCATCAAAAAACTAATGGAGTCTAGTACTTCAGAAGGAGATCGCATATTAATAGTAGGAGCAGGACAAACCAATGCCCTAGTTTGTAAGTTTTTGAAAAAGTATCAATTTTCTAATATCACAGTCTTTAACCGTTCTTATGATAAAGCGGATAAGCTAGCAAAATTGACAGGAGGAAAGGCATTGTCATTATCAGATCTGAAAACGTATTCAGAAGGTTTCGATTGTATGATTGTCTGTACGTCATCTACAGAACCTATCATTAATACAGAAATATATCAGCAGCTTCTCCAAGGGGATAAGGATAAAAAAGTCATTATAGATTTAGCTATTCCTAATAATGTGAGTAATGATGTTTCTACTCAATTCGATATGGATTATATAGAGATAGATGGTCTGAAAATATTGGCTCAGAAAAACCTTGAATTCAGAACAAAAGAAGTTTCCAAAGCAAGAATCATTATAGAAAAAGAAATAGGTCAATATCAAAAACTCTATAAGGAACGCCAATTAGAAAAAGCATTCTATGATATGCCTGTCCAGATAAAAAAGGTGAAAGCCAAGGCAATGAACGAAGTATTTGCTAAAGAAATGGACGGCTTGGATTCAGAAACCAAAGAACTATTGGATAGGATGATGACTTACATGGAGAAAAAGTGTATTAGCATCCCAATGAAGGTGGCTAAAAAAACTATTTTACCTTAATTATCTATTAATCCTATCAAAATAGGGCAACTATTGTAACGCTTTCCGTTAAGCTGCGTATTAAATGGTGAATGTTCTTTTCATTCCCTCTTAAATTCTGTAATTTTCCACTTTATTTCGGAACTAATATGACTATCATCACATTAAAACATATTTAGTGTGATACATTATTAGAACTATACTACCTGAAATTGAATAAAATCAGGAATATTATGAAGCATATTATAGGCTTTTGGTTTGTCTTTCTATTATTAGTGAGTACTGTAGCTGCACAAGATATAGCTACACTAGAAGCCCAATTGAAAAAGGAAAAGAGTCCAGCAAAATTGGCGGATATTAATAATTTATTGGCACAGGCTTATCTGAGTAAAAACGGAGATAAGACAATCAGTTATGCCAAAGCAGCTATTAAGTACGCCGAAGCGAGCAAAAATAATATAGTAAAGGCAGAAGCACTCAATTTTCAAGCTAAGGCAACAGCAGGATATTATGCTCCCAATAAAACGGCAGGCAGAAAAGCAAAAAGAGGAACAAGGGATTATTACGATGGCTTGAACCTTTTTCTCAAAAGTATGAAATTGGCGAAGTCCATTGGCTACACCCAATTAGAATTGGATAATATTGCTAATCTCGCCTATTTGAATACTAAAAGAATAGGTTCTCATAGTCCTGACGATAGAGAAGAAATCAAATACTATAAAATGTATATTGATAGATTAAATGAGATTAAGAAAGTAACCAAACCTACTGCAACTTATACTACGAATCCTAGTTCTAATGGAAATAATAATTCTAACAATGGAGGAAGTACTACAAAACCACAAAGTTCTGGTGCAGATAAATTTGTGAAGCAGCTCGTCGCAGAGAAAAGGGAGTTGAAAGATCAGGTAGATGATTTGGAAGAAGAGAGAAAGGAATTGAAAAAGGAATTGAACGTATTAAATGAAACGCTGAAAAGAGCACTAGATAGTGGAACGAGTGCTGAGGAAATAGAAAAGATAAAAGAGGAGCAGCAAAAGATAGAAAAACAACTTAAAGCCCAGAATAAATCGGATAAGAATAAATTTAATAAGGAAAAGGAAAAGCTCGAAGAAGCGATGACTGAAGCTGAATTAAAAGCGAAAGCAGCCAACGCCGAAGCAGCCAAATTCCAGATAGGCGTTATACTAGGTGGAATTATCGCTGCGTTAATCTTATCTTTCCTTTATTTTGGATATAGATCCCAAAGTAAGGCGAGAAAAAAACTGGCAGATAAAAATGAAGAAATTGTAAAAGAACAGCAGCGTTCAGAAGAGTTATTGCTGAATATTCTTCCTAAAGACATAGCAGAAGAACTTAAGACTAAAGGTGCTGCCAAAGCAAGGAGGCATAATAATGTAACTGTATTATTTTCTGATTTCAAGAACTTCACCAGAGTAGCAGAAACGCTATCTCCGGAAGGATTGGTGAAAGAATTAGATTATTGCTTCAAAGGCTTCGATTATATTATTTCCCAATATCCTAGTATTGAAAAAATCAAGACGATAGGAGATGCCTATATGTGTTGTTCTGGTTTGACGGGCAAGCACAGCAGTTCTACTTCAGATATGGTAAAGGCTGCAATGGATATGCAAGAATTCTTATTTGATTATAAAGCAGATCGCCAAGTAAAAAATCTACCTTTCTTTGAAGCTAGAATAGGGCTTCATACAGGTCCTGTAGTATCTGGAGTAGTAGGGAATAAGAAGTTCGCCTATGATATTTGGGGAGATACAGTAAATGTGGCATCCAGAATGGAATCCAATGGAGATGTAGGAAAAGTAAATGTATCTGCTGATACCTACAAGGAAATTCGTTATAAATTCTCTTGCCATCCAAGAGGGAAAATACAAGTAAAGAATAAGGGACTTATCGAAATGTATTTCGTGGATAAGGCATATACTTAAGTAGATAGTCAGGGTTAAAGATATTGAGATGAATATTTGATTTATTGTGTATTACAATAAAATTATTATCGAATTACTTGTATCCTACTACTCAGTATCTCAATGTTTCAGCATCTCAATTCTATTTAATTAATGAGCATAACACAAGCACCTCCTATACAATCTATCAAGGAGGTTACACTTCCAGAACATACTGTTCGAGATTATCCTAATGGTATGCGACTCATCATCGTAAGTGCTGGGGCACAGCCAGTATTCAAATTGGAGACAATATTTGATGCAGGTAGATACTATGAAAATAAAAAAATGGTTTCTGGAGCAGTGCTTAGATTACTACGAGAAGGAGCTAAAGGTTATTCATCTGAAAAAATAGCAGAAACCATCGACTTTTATGGAGCAACTCTCTCTGCTCCTACCAATCTTGATTTTTCAGGTATCACACTTTATGGATTGAATCAACATTTTGAAGCACTATTGCCACTCTACAGGGCTGTAATGACAGAACCTACATTTCCTCAAGGTGAGCTAGATGATTATATTCTAGAAAGAAAACAACAGCTCCAAGTAGATTTATCTAAAAATGATGTAATTTCTTATAGGATGGTAACTGAAGCTGTCTTTGGTAAAGAACATCCTTATGGATATAATAGTACCAAAGAACTTTATAATACCATTGATATAGAAGATGTAAAACAACATTTCAAGGAACATTATGTAGCAGGAAATTGCACAGTCGTGATCAGTGGAAAAATAGAACCTTGGATGATTGAACGATTAGAAAAGGATTTTTTCCCAGCTATTCCTTTAGGAAAAACACAAGCAAAGAGTTTTCCTGTTCACTCAGAACCTAATCAGCATCAATATATTAGTAAACCTAATTCTGTACAAACAGCTATTAGGATGGGGCAGGTGCTTTTTGATCGGAATCATCCAGATTATTACGGATTGTATTTTCTGAATATCATTTTAGGAGAGTATTTCAGCTCAAGACTGATGATGAATATAAGAGAGGATAAGGGTTATACCTATCACATTTATTCGATGCTAGATATCATGAAAGAGGAAGGAATGTTCCTCATTTCTACAGAAATAGCCAATGAATATGCTCAAGATACCTTAAAAGAAATATATATAGAATTCGAACGTCTCCAAAACGAACTGATTCCTGACGATGAACTAGAAATGGCACGTAATTATACATTAGGAACTATGTTGACTGCTTTGGATGGCCCCTTCAATTCTTCAGAAATAATCAAAGGATTATTCCTCAATGGAATAGATGCCACTCATTTCGATCAGTTGATTGAAACCATACAAAATATCTCCAAAGAAGAACTAATGCTCCTTGCCAAAAAATACTTGAATAAGGAAGATATGTACACCGTATTAGTAGGGAAGTAAGTATATTTTTAAGTGCAGTACCAATTTGAATTTATAATTATTGCATATGATTCTAAAAATTTAAGCGATAATTATAAATTCAAATCGGTATTATGTACTCTTATATCTGTGACATTAAAATAGCTGTGCTAATCTTAATACTTTAAGATTTTATTAAGAAAAAATAATAACATAACACGAAAGATACTTTTTGTTATTACTTGTTTCTTCCGTACTGTTCATGACTAGATACCCAATCTGAAGATGAAATAGCTGCACCAAGAGATAGCTCTCCAGCCAATACTACGCCAGCTACTATTTCTGCAAATTTATTCACAGTTCCTGCTCCATAACAACCCAATAACTCCAATGTTTCCTTCTGAGTAGCCAATGCCGTTCCTCCTCCATAAGTAGCAACGATGAGAGAAGGTAAGGTAATAGAAACGTATAAATCTTCATTAGGCATTAGCTCTACATTTAAGATTGATGTAGACGATTCTGCTATATTAGCTACATCTTGTCCTGTGGCGATAAACATGGCTGTAATACCATTGGCAGCATGAAGCCCGTTACTATTAGCACCGGAAAGAATCGTCCCTATAGTAGTAACATTATAATGATAAGCCAGCTGTCGTGAGCTCACTCGCATTACTTCTGCTAATATATCTTTAGGAATGATACATTCTGCTGTCACACGTTTCCCTCTAGTTCGCATGACATTGATTTGCGATGCTTTTTTATCTGTAGCAAGATTGGATTCAAGATAAAAATTAGTGATTTTATGATCTTTATACTGCTCTAAAATCCAACCACAAGCAGCAAAAGTCGCTCGTCCTATCATATTCTGTCCAGCTGCATCTCCTGTAGTAAAATTGAATCTCAAAAAAGCCATTTTACTAGCTAGGAATGGATCTATATATTTTAATTTTCCTATGCTAGTGGTCGCTTCTGCCTCTTCTCTTATTTTATCTATATTCTCCGTTATCCACTTCACAAAATCCCTTGCACCTCTTGCATTTTCAAATACAAATGCTGGTGCTCTTTGCATAGCATCATCTTGTATAGTACAAGTGACACCTCCACATAAATTAAGCAATTTCATTCCTCTATTATAAGAAGCAATGAGCGTTCCTTCTGCTGTAGCCATTGGGATAAGAAAATCTCCTTTAGCATGTTCTCCATTAATAGTAATAGGCCCAGCCAATCCCATAGGTACTTGTGCCACACCAATAAAATGCTCGCAATTTCCTGCTGTTATATGAGGATCGAATGAGTATTGCTTGATATGTTTAAGCTTTTTTCCTGTTTGTTTTTCTAAGAATTCTTGCCTTCTTCTGATGCTTTCTTTGGTGTAGTCATCATTATCGTTTCTAGGGATAGAAGGGAGATCAGATTTCTTATCAGTGAAAGAGCCTTCTACCTTAAGTTTTAGTTTTCCAAGCGGTTCTGCTTTGAATTCTACTTCTATCTGATGTATCCCAGGAAGTATAGGTGCTCTTTTACAAATTACATCAAACGACATTCTCAATGGAAAACCCATTGGTTCTCCTTGGTTGAGCTCCAAAGGAGAAATAATTTGTCCATTACCTAAGTCTAAGTGAATGTCTTTTAGAGGGATTTCTTCACCAGTGATGACAACTCTACTGATTTCATTTAAAGTGGCATCGCTTAATCTATTTTTAATAGAAAACTTAATACCTCCATCGATATTGGCAAGGCTACCAAAGGAATAGAGTTGTTTTAAAATTAGGCTTGGAATCTGCATAATAAAAGAAATTTCATGGCTAGGAATAAAAAAGAAGACACTTAGATCATTAGATCCAGGTGTCCTCCCTGTTAATATAGTTGTCAAACTAATGTTATTCTTCAGATTTTTTAATCATAAGGTATAATGCTATGAATAAAGAAATCATGCTTAGGCATATCGTCAACCAAGGCTGGGAATTATCAGATAAAAGTTGTTTATCTAAGAATTGTCCAAGGAGTGCTCCAGCTAGGATAATAGCAAACATCTGGAATACCAAACCTAGGAATTTGGAATAATCACTATATCCCTTAGCTTGCTTTTTTGGCGTCTTTTTGTCTTTCTGCACTTCCTGTTATTTCTTTGGCCGTTTTAGGCTTGTTGGAATGTACATTGGAATGTTGAGATCCCATTTTACATCCTACATTGAAGATAGCGCCAGATTGTACAATTAATTTGCTGGTATAAATATCTCCATTTATATCTGCTGTTTCTCGCACATTTAGTAATTCCTCTACATGGATACTACCTTCCATTCTACCTTCGATGATAGCATTTTTACAGTGTACTTCGCCTTCTACATATCCTGTAGGACCAACGATTACTTTTGCTTTGCAGTGTAGAATTCCTTTTATCGTGCCATCAATTCTGATGTCGCTTTCTGATTTAATCTCACCTATCAGAGTCGTTCCTTGAACCAAACTATTTAAGGCATTTGTAGGAGCAGAAGCTGAATTTTTTACAGATTTGCTCTCCTCTTTTTTCTTATTGCTGTTACCAAACATATATTTAGCGATGTCTTAGATTTAAGTATTAGAGAAATATATTTAATAAGCTGCTCTAGAACACGTAGTAATCTTTTTTCTTCTAAAGAATTTAAAAAATTGGGCATAGCCATATGTTATGAAACTATTTTTTAAATTCTTTAGAAGAAAAAAGAATAAGCATAATTAGTTAATATTGAATATACTTCACTTAGTATAATAATACTCCTCTTTATTTATTATCGTATGTTTCTTAATTAGTAATGTATAGAAATTATTACAACGATTTCAAAAATAGATATTTTTATTCAATTTAAGGCTAAAGAAAATACTTAACTAAAAGATTGAGTAGATTTTTTTGCCTTATCTGTGACATTGATTTTGCTATTTAAAGGAAATAAATTCTATTGGATCTGTAGGTTTTCCATTGTACCACAGTTCAAAATGTAAATGTGGTCCACTAGACAATGTACCTGTATTTCCTATAATGGCAACGGCTTCTCCAGCTTTTACAGTATCTCCTACTTTTTTAAGTAATGCAGAATTATGTTTATAAAGCGTCACTACATTATTAGGGTGTTGTATAGTTATGGTCTTTCCTGTTTCCAATGTCCAGTCAGATTGGATAATAATGCCATCCATAATGGATTTGATAGGCGTATTTTTAGGAGCAAGTACATCCACCCCATAATGACCTTTATCTTGCATGAAACCATTACTGATTTCTCCTTTCACAGGAGCCATAAGGAGGAGCTGCTCTAGAGGAGTCACTCGATTTCGATTATACTTGGCATTTTCATGATCTGCCCCATCTATCTCAGGAACTAAAGGCTGATCTCTTTCTACGGCATTTCGTAATTCTTCATCTTCTTCTATTCTGTCTAGTTTCAATAAACTATCAGGAGTAGTTTCTGAAGAATCTATAGTAGGGATTGCATCCTCAGTTTCGTAATTAGCAGAAAAGAGGCGTTGTACACTAGAGATATAAGTAGTATGTGCTTTATTTTGTTCTTCTAATTCTTGTACCCTTTGGGCAAGTTGCTCTGCATTGTCCCTTAGGTTGACGTCCCCATACCCAGGAATCATCTGTTTTAGAGGAGTGAATACAATGAATAAAATAACAAAAAAAGCAGTAGCAACGATCAAGGTGCTAACTAATAAATAGATATTCAATCGAGTAAGTCGATAAGAACCTACTTCTTCAAAGGATTCGTCTCGCATGATTACCAGGCGATAGGTATGTTGTAGCTTATCTACCCATTTTTCCTGTTCATTACTTTCTTCTGGCATTTTATAGTATTTGATTGCAATAAGAGTTTGTTGGAATTTTTTTAACAAACACTAAGATAAAAATTCATATAAGTAGCTAGTTATTTAGCTAGTTATTCCATGATCCTTTATAAATTTGCAATATTAATGATTTTTTGGAGTATAATTTGTGGCGTGAAAATACGTTGCATATTTGGATAATACATTGTTAAAGACAGTTTTAAATAAGTATGATAGGTGAAAAATACAGCCTTTTATATAATGAAGACTGCTTTTACCCGTTAATTTAACATATGAATTGTCTGTTTGTTATCCAATATTTAGAATAGATAAATCATTTATCCGTTTTAAATATGCGTATATTTATTAGGCGTTAAGTTTAAAACGCTGTTATTTTAGAATATAAAATTAATCGGCTTTGAGACGATATTCAACCTCTTTACTCATTATCCTTATTTTCTTAGGACTTTCTTCTTGTGCGACTAAGAAGAAAAAAAGTGATAAACTTTCTTTGGCAGGGCGAACCTACCATAATTTGACATCCCATTATAATGGTTATTTCAATGCGAATGAACTGTATAAAAAGTCTATTCGATCATTGAATGATGGCTATCAGGATAATTATAATCAGGTATTAGAATTATACCCTTCTGTAGCTACAGACCAAGAAAAAAGTGTGGATGGAGATTTAGAAACAGCTATCCAAAAAACTTCTATTGTCATCAAGTTGCACAGAAAAAGCGACTGGACAGATGATTGTTATTTACTTTTTGGAAAGTGTAGATTTTTACAAAAAGATTATGAAAGTGCTCAAGAAGCATTCGAATATCTTTCCGCAGAATACAATCTGAAAGCCTTGGAATTAAAGAAAAAAGGCAAAAAGAAGAAAAAGAAAAAGAAAAAGAAGAAAAAGAAAAAATCTTCAAAGAACAAGAAAGAGGAAAAGCCAGAAAAGTACCCATTAGAGAAAAGACCAGCTTATGAAGAGGGCTTTATTTGGTTGGCGAAAACCTATATAGAAAGAGAGATGTACGATGATGCTGAACTGATCATTACTAGGATGAAAAATGATGAGAAAACGCATGAGGACATGACGAATGATATGGCAGAAGTCCTAGCGTATAGTAATTTGAAGCAAAAAAACTATGAACTAGCATTAATACATCTTCAAGCAGCATTTGACTTAACGAAGAATAGAAAGAAGAAAGTGAGATATGCTTATATCATAGCTCAAATTCATCAAGATGCAGGAAGAGGAGAAGAAGCCGTAGCTTATTTTGATAAGGTGCTCAAGAATGGTCCTAAATATGATATGGCGTTTAATGCTCGTTTGAGTTTGGTTACGAATGAATGGAAATCTGGCAAGGAAGATTCTGACGGTATAGTCAGAAGGCTGAATAAAATGATGAAAGATTCTAAAAATAAGGAATATAAAGATCGAATCTATTATACCTTGGCTCAGGTTTATTTGAAAAATGGAAATAAGAATGCAGCTATTTCTGCATTGAGAAAGTCCTTAGATTTTAACCAAGGGAATACAGCACAAAAAGCAGAATCTTATCTTTTACTAGGAGATTTATATTACGAAGCAGAAGAATACGTGAATGCGAAGAATTACTTCGATAGTACATTGATTTCTTTGAATACGACAGACGACAGGATAGCTCGAGTAAAACGAATGAGTGATAACTTAGTTGAAATAGCTAAGAATATCACGATTATCGAAATGCAGGATAGTCTATTAGCTATTAATAATCTAAGCCCAGATGCTAAGAGGTTATTAGCAGCAAGATTACTAAAAGAAAAAGAAGCTGCAGCTGCCGCAAAAGTTAAAAGTGCTATTCCTACATCAGCCAAAAACTCTGCTACGAATAAATTAGGTGCTGCCAAGTCAATTTTCTTTGCTTATGATGATAGGAAACTGAAGAAAAGTAAAAAGAATTTTGAGAAGCGATGGGGAAGTAGATTCTTAGAAGATGACTGGAGAAGATCGAATAAAAAAGGTGGAGGTTTTGGTAATGAGGAAGCAGATCCAGAAGAAATCGCAGAAAATCTAAGTGATAAGGAAATAGAAGATGTATTCAAGGATGTACCAAGTACACCTGCTACTATAGCTCAGGCTAATGATAAGATCAGAGTAGCCATGTTTCAATTAGGTACATTATTTAGGGATAGAATCCAAAATAATGCTAAGGCTGTAAAGACGCTAGAAGGCTTGTTATATCGTTATCCAAATACATCGGATAAATTGGATGCTTACTATAATCTTTACCTGGCACATACAGATTTGAAGAATGCTCCAAAAGCAAAATATTACTACAATAAGATTATATCTGAATATCCTAATACGACTTACGCCAGAGTACTAAGCGATCCTAATTTCCTTTCAGAAGCATCTGCTAAGGAAAAGGAAGTGTCCCGGTATTACGATCAGGCATATGCACTGTTTACTAAAAGTCAGTACAAAAAGGCACACGAAATGTTAACTGGTGCAGATAAGAAATTTGGAAAGATTAATCAAATCAAGCCTAAATTTGCCTTATTGTCAGCCATGTGCATGGGAAGTATAGACGGAAAAGATGCCTATATCAAGGCATTACAGGGAGTAGTGGCTAAATATGCTAGTACAGACGAAGGCAAAAAAGCTACTGAAATCATTCGTTATCTTAAAGGAGGTAAAGTTCCGACTTCTTCCAAGCCAAAACCTGGAGAGAAAGATCCAAAAGATAAAGATGGTAAAGAAGACGACGATGCAGAAAAAGATATTGATGATGGCATGTTTAAAATGGATGATGCTAAATCCCACTATCTGATCGCATCATTGAAAAAAAGTGAGGCCTTGAGAGATGCCAAAGATGCCGTCAATGATTATAATCAAGAACACTTTGCTAAGAAGGCATATCGAGCTAATAGCATTTACTTACAATCAGGGAATAAAACACCATTGATAGTCGTTAGACGATTCAAGAATAAGGCTGATGCAATGGCGTATTATAATAAGGTAAGTGCAGAGCAAGGGAAATATCTTGGAGATGGTGTAGAGGCGGATATATTTGTCATCGCTCAAACCAACTATAGAGAAATACTGAAAGCTAAAAGCGTAATAGAATATATCAGTTTCTTTAAAAAGAATTACTTGTAATAAGAGGGAATTCTCAGAGGCTGAATGATGCCTAACAAGACCTAATTAGTTTTGTTAGGCATTCTTTAACCTAAGTTTGTACCTTTGCCGAAATTTTGAATGTACTTATATCTAACCATCTATCTTATTATGGCTTAATGTTTGTTGCTGTAATATTACAAATAATTATAATATGATAAGCTACATAAAAGGACTGATTGCATTGAAAACTCCTACTTATCTAGTAGTAGAAGCAGGAAGTATAGGCTACCATATTAATATCAGTTTAAATACTTATTCCAAAATAGAGAAGTTAGAGCATGTCAAACTGCTGACATATCTACAAGTTAGAGAGGATAGCCATACACTGTATGGTTTTGCGGAAGAAGGAGAAAGAGATATTTTTGTAAAATTGATCTCCGTAAGCGGAATTGGAACAAATACAGCAAGAATACTTTTATCATCTATGCAACCCGAAGAAGTGAGGGCAGCTATTCTTGGCGAAGATGTTTCAGCATTTAAGAAAGTAAAAGGAGTAGGGCCAAAAACGGCAAAAAGAATTATCCTTGATTTAAAGGATAAAGTACTGAAAGACAGCGGAGAAAACTCTTTAACACTTCCAATTCAAAACAATACCGTCAGAGATGAGGCGTTACAAGGACTAGTAGGTTTAGGTTTTAATAAAATAATGGTACAGAAAATACTGAACAAATTACTGAAAGAACAACCTGGACTAAACAGCGTAGAAGCACTAATAAAAGCAGCACTGAAACAATTTTCTTAAGCAAACCAGTGCATATATAATGAATTATCACCTGTATTCTCCCAATGGAAAACAGGGTTTACACACTTTGAACAAGATATGAATAGGATACTATTTTCCTTAGTTATTATGGTCTTAGCCACCTCAGCTATCATGGCGTCTGGCAGTGGAGCAAATAACTACCTAGAAGACCCCTACCTCGATATACTCGAGGCTGTACAAGCGGATACTTTACCACCTATCGAGGAGAGAGATGGCGATTTTATCACAGATCCCAGTACGAATCCTTTTGATTTGACAGATCCTACTGTCATTCAGCAAGAGGTAGAGTATGATGCTGAATCAGGGATGTATATCATCACTGAAAAGATAGGGGAGGAGTATTACAAAGAACCTACCTATATGAGTTTTGAAGAGTATCTTCGATATTCTGAGGAAAAACAAAGACAGGAATACTTTGATAGGCTCTCTCGAAACGCCCAAGGCTCCTCTGGTGCCAGTGGAAAAAAAGATCCTGTATCAGACATTGAAATCCCAAATAATTTACTGGATAAATTATTTGGAGGGACGAAAATTGATATCAAACCTCAGGGAAATATCGATTTGACGCTAGGAGCAGATTATCAGAAAGTAGATAATCCCATCATCCCAGAAAGGCAGCGACAACAAGGAGGTTTCGATTTCGATATGAATATCCAGATGAACGTAACAGGTTCTATTGGAGATAAATTGAAATTAGGAACAAGCTATAATACGCAAGCTACATTTGATTTTGAAAATCAGATGAAACTTGAATATGCTGGTGGTGAAGATGACATCATTCAAAAGATAGAAGCAGGTAATGTAAGTTTACCACTCAAGAGTTCCTTGATACAAGGTAGCCAATCATTATTTGGTATCAAGACAGAACTGAAATTTGGTAGGATGACGCTTACTGGTATCGCTTCCCAACAAAAATCCAGAAGGAACGAAATCCAAATTCAAGGAGGAAGCCAGATTCAGACTTTTGATGTAACAGCGGACAGCTATGACGAAAATCGTCACTTCTTCCTTTCTCATTATAATAGGGGAGCATTCGAGAATGCCCTCGAAAATATGCCGCAAGTCAATAGCCTTTTCAAAATAAATAGAATGGAAGTATGGGTTACGAATACTCGTAACCAGACTGAAAATGTAAGGGACATTGTAGCATTAGCGGATTTAGCAGAAGGGCGAGATGAAAACATTTCTAATCCCAGCTCTGTAACAGCACCACCTATTCCTGCTAATCCAGATATTTATAATAATCCTCTTCCTACGAATGCAGCAAATGACATGTTTGATGCGATTACCACCAATGATTTTGCAAGGTCAATAGATGGAGCAGTATCGACATTGCAAACAACATTTGGTCTCCAACAAGCAAGGGATTTCGAGAAAGTAAGTGCAAGAATGCTTTCTCCTAATGAATATAGCTTCCATCCAGATTTAGGTTTTGTTTCTCTTAATGTAACCCTTCAGCCAGAAGATGTATTAGGTGTAGCAATAGAATATACTTATAATGGCATAGTATATAAAGTAGGAGAATTTACAAATGATGTACCTATTGATCCAGAAGAATTAAATGTACTTTATGTAAAAATGCTCAAGAGTACTACTCCAAGAGTAGATATACCAATGTGGGATTTGATGATGAAAAACGTCTATTCGATTGGAGCATTCCAAGTAAGTCAAGAAGATTTCTTATTAGATATCTTTTACGAAGATCCAGGAGGAGGAGAGAAGCGTTTTCTTCCAGCTACAGGATTAGTTTCAAAGCCATTACTTGAAGTATTCAATCTAGATAATCTAAATGGAACACTAGATCCACAGCCCGATGGTCGCTTTGATTTCGTAGAAGGAATCACGATTAATTCTAGGAATGGACGAGTGATGTTTCCTAAATTAGAACCATTTGGTAGTGCATTACAAGAAGCAATAGTGAACTCTTCTGGAGATCCTACTAATCCTTCCATTATTGCAGAAGCCAATCAATATACTTATCAACAGTTATATGATTCTACCATAGTTGTAGCGAGACAGTATCCAGAATTCAATAGATTCGCTATTAGAGGATCATATCGTTCTAGCGTTTCTTCAGAAATATCTTTAGGAGCATTCAATATTCCAAGAGGATCTGTAGTCGTGAGAGCAGGAGGACAGACACTTACAGAAGGAGCTGATTACTCCGTAGATTATAATATTGGTAGAGTTACGATTTTGAATGAATCTTATCTTAATTCAGGTATTCCACTTAATGTATCTTTTGAGGATAATACCTTATTTGGTTTCCAAACCAAAACCTTATTAGGATTAAGAGCAGATTATAAAATTAGTGATAATTTTAATGTAGGAGCTACAATAATGAAACTCTACGAACGTCCATTTACTCAAAAAGTGAATATTGGCGATGATCCGATTAATAACAATATATATGGTGGAGATATCCAATATACCACAGAAGCCCCTTGGCTGACTCGTGCAGTGGATGCCATTCCTTTGATACAAACCAAAGCACCATCACAAATATCATTTACAGCAGAAGCAGCATACCTAGATCCAGGTCATGCCAATGCGATTAGTCAAGAAGATCAAGGAGTCGTTTATGTAGATGACTTTGAAGGAAGTACCAGTAGTTTGGATTTAAGAATTCCAGCTAACGCTTGGACATTAGCATCTATTCCACAAGATCCGTTAGGTAGTAATAATTTGTTTCCAGAATCAGCATTGGTAGATACTACGCTTAGTGGAGTAAATCGAGCTAAATTAAGTTGGTATCAAATAGATCAAACAGGTGTGGATTCAGAAGTAGAACCTAATGCCTACACAGAAACGGTACTTATCTCAAAGATATTTCCAACCATCAGTTTAACCAATGGTTCATTCAATAGTATTCTAAGAACATTGGATTTAACCTATTATCCAGATGAAAGAGGACCTTATAATTTTGATCTGCCAGAAGGAGGAACACAATATTCAGCAGGATTGGGAGCAAGTGGAGAATTATTAGAACCTGAAACAAGATGGGCTGGTATTCAAAGAGAATTGACTACTAATAACTTTGAGGCAGCTAATGTAGAATATATAGAATTTTGGATGTTAAGTCCATTTCTTAATGGAGATGATGGTGAGGAGTCTAATGTGGGTGACGGAGAATTCTACATCAATCTAGGAAATATATCTGAGGATGTACTTCGAGATTCCAGACTCTTTTTTGAGAATGGATTACCTGGACAGGATGATTTGATTACTACAGACGAAACCAACTGGTCTAGAATTCCAAGAGCAAGGGCAGTAACTCGTTCATTTGATAATGATCCAGTAAACCGTGCCTTACAAGATGTAGGTTTGGATGGTTATGATGATGCAGGGGAATCTATATTATATCAAGAATACTTAACAGCTATCGAAGCAGCTACGATGCAGACTGTAGTAAAAGATGCTATCCTTGCAGATCCTGCCAATGATAATTTCAAATATTATAATGATGATAGCTTCGATGCACAAGATGATATATTCGAACGTTATTATAGCTTTAATAATCCTGAAGGAAATTCACGAGAAGCAGGACAGCAGGTCAGTTCAGCCACGAATATTCCAGATACAGAGGATATTAATAAGGATAATACACTAAACGAAACAGAAGCGTATTTTCAATATAAAATACCTATCAATAGAGTTTCTCCTACAAGTGAGGAAGTCGAACTGAATGATTTTATTGTAGAAAGTGTAGTTACAGAAGGAGACGAGAGAATCTGGTATAGAGTCAAAGTCCCTGTGGAGCAATATACATCTAGAGTAGGAGGGATTCAGGATTTTCGTTCTATCCGTTTCATCCGTATGTTCATGACTAAGTTCGATGAGCAGACGACACTTCGTTTCGCTCGCTTCGAGCTAGTGCGTAATCAATGGAGAAGATATACTCGTTCATTGGCGGATGCTGGAATAGGTACAGTCATAGACGAAGGCGATGATACAGTATTCGATGTCAATGATGTGAATGTAGAAGAAAATTCTGCTAAGGAACCATTCAATTATGTATTGCCTAATGGAGTAGTAAGAGAACAGCAGATAGGTTCTGCTTTTGCAGATGCCTTGCAAAATGAGCAATCATTAGCTATTAATGTATGTAATCTGAAAGACGGGGATGGACGGGGTATCTTTAAGAATCTTAATCTTGATATTAGACTCTTCAAGGAATTGAGGATGTTTGTCCATGCAGAAGAATCGAATGATGATCAAATAGAAGACGGAGAAATGACCTTATTCATGCGTCTGGGATCTGATTTTGAGAAAAACTACTACGAATATGAAATTCCTTTGTCCATGACACGGGAAATTCCAGATGGAGCAAGTGCAGAAGAATATGCAGATTTAGTTTGGCCAGAAATCAATGAATTAAAACTGAAATTAGAATTATTGCAGGCAGTGAAAACTGAACGTAATACGACCAATTCAGCACTTAATTTCCTATATACTATTCAAGATCCAGAATTTCCCGACCATACGGTAGGAGTAAAAGGAAATCCAAATTTAGGATTGGTAAAGAGTGTAATGATAGGCGTGAGGAATAAGGAAGATGATGGTTTATCTCACTGTGCTGAGATTTGGTTGAATGAGTTACGTATGAGTGGCTTTGATGAAAGAGGTGGATGGGGAGCATTAGCTCGTCTAGATATACAAATGGCAGATTTCGCTAATTTGAATGTATCTACCAATTACACAAGTGTTGGTTTTGGAGGATTAGAACAAAAATTAATACAACGTAGCAGGGAAGAAATGATCCAGTATGATATTGCTACCAATATAGAACTAGGTAAATTTTTACCAGAAAAATCTGGTGTCAAGATACCATTCTATGCTCAGTATTCTAATACGATCAAGAATCCACAATACGATCCATATGATTTGGATATCGAACTAAAGGATAAGCTAGCAGCAGCACCAGATCGAGCAACAAGAGATGAAATCAAGAAAAGGGCACAGGACAATACTAAGATTAAGAGTATCAACTTGACCAATGTAAGAAAGGAGCGTACCAATACGACGAAAAAGCCAAGACCTTGGGATATAGAAAATCTAAGTGTGACTTATGCTTTCTCTGAAACAGATAGAAGTACACCAACGATTGCTCGTGATAACCTAAGGGATAATCAAGGAATCTTAGACTATACTTATTCTACTAAAGCAAATTATATCACGCCTTTCAAAAAGGTAGTGAAAAAGAAAAATGTAGCTAAGTATCTGAAATTCTTTACTGATTTTAATTTCAATCCATATCCTAATGGATTTTCATTCAGTACTAGAATGCACCGTCAGTTCCAATCTACCACCTATAGATTCTCAGACGAAGCACAGGCTACCTATTTCGATAAGAAGTTTACTTGGGATAGATCGTATGATTTGAAATGGGATTTGAGTAAGTCGCTGAAATTAAATTTTAACGCCATTAATAATGGTGTAATAGATGAACCAAATGGAGCAATAGATCAAATAGCAAAGGACTCTATCTGGTCAAATGTTAAAAATTGGGGAAGAAATAAGGATTACCAACACAACGTGAATGTAACCTTTAATGTACCATTGAAAAATTTTCCATTCCTAGACTTCATGAAGGTAAAGGCACAGTATAATGCTAACTATGGTTGGCAGGCAGGTGCATTGAATCTGATAGGAGAAGATGATATAGATTTAGGAAATATCATCAGAAATGGAAATACCAGACAGATTAATGGAGATTTGGATTTTGTTACTTTGTATAATAAATCCAAATTCCTTAAAAAGATAAACAGCAAATCAAGGAAAGGAGGCAAAAGCAGTGGCAATCGTGCACAAAAACTATCTGCTGGCAAATCTAAGAAGGGGGCAGAAGACGAAGAAGGAAAGAAGAAAAAGAAAGATAAGGACAAAGAACCTTCAGTAATAGCGAAGGCATTGATCAGACCTCTGATGATGATTCGTAAAGCCAAATTTACTTATTCAGAGCAATACTCTAGTGTGATACCAGGCTTTACACCAGATCATAACCTGCTAGGACAAGATAAAGGTTTTTCTGCTCCAGGCTGGGATTATATCTTTGGTTGGAGGCAGCCAGATGAAGCTTGGTTACAGAAAAACCAAAACTGGATCACAGAAAGTATCTTTCTTAATCAGCAGATATTAGGATCTAAAACGCAGGATATTAATGCTAGGTTAACGATAGAGCCATTCAATGATTTCAGGATAGAATTAGAAGCGGATAAGAAAGAATCCAGAAATAATACTTCCTATTTCAAGAAAGTAGATGCAGCCAGCGATTTCGAACAATTGGCATACAGAGAAGTAGGTTCATACCAAATATCTTACTATACATTAGGTACGATGTTCCAAAGTGATTATTTCGCATTGTTCGAGCAATTCCAAAATAATCGTGAAATCATTTCTCAGCGTCTTGCTGCAGAAGCAGGAATTACTGCGGAGCATGATACAGATAATATTTATGGCGATTATTACGAAGGTTATGGTAGATATCAGTTAGATGTATTGATACCATCTTTCCTAGCAGCATATAGTGGAAAAACTGCCAACAATGTGAAGCTAAATGTATTCAAGACGATTCCCTTACCGAATTGGAGAATATCCTACAAAGGATTGAGTAAGATTAAAGGATTTGATAAGATATTCTCAAGTGTGAGTTTGAATCACTCTTATAAGTCTGGTTTGAATGTGAATAGTTTCAATACAGAAACAGATAGAGATGGCGATAGTCCATTTGCTAAAAACCCGAATACAGATAATTACTACTCTGAATTTGAAATTCCTAATTTGGTTATTTCAGAACAATTGTCGCCGCTTATAGGAGTAGACATGAGGTTTAAGAATGGCCTTACAACAAAGCTTGATTGGAAAAAATCTCGTAATCTAGCAATGGGTTTCACAGATTATCAATTAAGTGAGACACGCTCAGAGGAGTTTGTTATAGGTGTTGGATATCGTTTAAAAAATGTATATATCAAATTCTTAGACTTTGGAGATCTAGACGGAAAGAAAATCAAAGGAAAGATAGATGAGAAGAAAGGTAAAAAAGATAAAGACGATCCTAAAGCAGGAGGAACGAGTAAGGATAAGAAAGGAAGTGATATGAATTTCAAATTCGATTTCTCTTGGAGAGATGACGTAACCGTTAATCACTTGCTGGATCAAGGAGTGAGTATACCAACTAGAGGTATGAAAACTGTTAGGATTTCGCCTTCTATTGATTACGCAGTCAACAAGCAGCTCAATCTTAGATTATTCTACGATTTCAGTAGAACAATCCCTGCGACCTCTGCTTCCTTCCCAATTACCAACACTTCCGCTGGATTACAAATTCGTTTCTCTTTGAACTAATTTGATTGAGCTTAAAGTAATACTCGAAGCGGTGCTGATTTTTCAGCACCGCTTCTGTTTTTATAGGATTAGGAGGAATTATTTAGAAATAATGAAGTATTTTTATTCGTTTATTTTTGTTCGTTTTTGTTTTTGTTTTTAAAATAATTCGTTTTTTTGAATATAAAAGTTTCGTTTTTGTAAGGAATTGAAAAATAATTAAAAACTTTCTAACAGTTTATAACGAATTAGTTTCATGTAAACAAAACAAAGATATTCTATTTGTTAATAACGGTTTTATATATTTTAAAAATTCTAATTATTACATAACTCCTTCTATATGAGAGTTAAACGGGTTTTTGTAAAAGTGACCATGTCAAAAAAATGTTTTGTCAAATATTTTAGCAAATAACTTTACCCCAAAAGACTAACGTACTCGAAAA
>JBNMOV010000027.1:0-19955 GCA_051275765.1 Maribacter sp.
TTGTGGTCAATAAAAAGGCGAATAAGATTGAAATCAAGAACGCTGTAGAAGAAATGTATGGTGTAGCGGTAGTAGCAGTTAATACTGCAATTATGCCAGCTAAAACTAAATCCAGAAACACCAAAGGGGGTGTCGTCAAAGGAAAAAAATCATCTTACAAGAAAGCTATTGTCAAAATAGCAGAAGGCGATGTGATTGATTTTTACGGAGATCTTTAATTGTTGAATCTAAGTTTAAAACCAGAGCAAAATGCCGGTTAAGAAGTATAAACCAGTTACACCAGGAACCCGTTTTAGGGTGGGTAACTCTTTCTCTGAACTTACTGCTAGTAAGCCTGAGAAGAGTCTTCTTGCTCCGATTAAGAGGTCGGGTGGTCGTAACAATACAGGTAAAATGACTGTCCGTAACATTGGTGGCGGGCACAAGCGTAGATATCGTATCATCGATTTCAAAAGAGACAAAGAAAATGTTTCTGCTGAGATAATGACTATCGAGTATGACCCGAACCGTACTGCATATATAGCATTAGTGCAGTATGAGGATGGAGAGAAGAAATATATTGTTGCTCCTAATGGAATCAAAGTAGGTGACAAAATTAAATCAGGGAAAACAGCTACGCCAGACGTAGGTAATGCCATGTATTTGTCGGAAATTCCTTTAGGTGCTATTATCCACTGTATAGAGTTGGATCCTGGTAGAGGAGCAGCTTTAGCAAGGAGTGCAGGAACTTATGCTCAGTTGGCAGGTAGAGAAGGCAAATATGCTGCTATCAAATTGCCATCAGGAGAAGTTCGTAGAGTATTATTAACTTGTAAAGCAGTTATCGGTACGGTATCCAATCCTGACCATGGTTTACAAGTATTAGGAAAAGCGGGACGTAAGAGATGGTTGGGTAGAAGACCAAGAGTAAGAGGTGTAGCAATGAATCCTGTCGATCACCCAATGGGTGGTGGTGAAGGTAGATCCTCTGGAGGACACCCTCGTTCAAGAACGGGTATTATGGCAAAAGGTCAGAAAACTCGTAACCCTAAGAAGCATAGTAATAGGCTTATTATTTCCCGTAGAAAGACTAAGAACAAGAAGTAATTAGAATACCATGGCTAGATCTTTAAAAAAGGGACCATACGTGTTCCATAAGTTGTTGAATAAAATTGAAAAGGCAAAGAATTCAAAAAAGAAGACCGTTATTAAAACGTGGTCCCGTGCCTCAATGATTATTCCTCATATGGTGGGTGAAACCATTGCAGTTCACAACGGAAAGACATTTGTACCTGTATTCGTTACAGAAAACATGGTAGGACATAAATTGGGCGAATTTGCTCCCACCCGTACCTTTAGGGGACACGGTGGTAAGAAGAAATAATCAGGCATTAAGCTAACTTTTAAACAGAAGAAATGGAAGCGGTAGCCAAACTAAGGAATTGTTCCATGTCAGCTCGCAAGATGAGACTTGTAGTTGACCTAATAAGAGGCAAAGGAGTCGATGACGCACTTAATATCTTGAAATTTACCAAGAAAGAAGCTGCGGTTCCTTTAGAGAAATTGTTATTATCAGCTATTTCCAATTGGGAAAATAAATCTGATGACTTAGATGCAGATGAATACGACTTGGTCGTAAAAGAGATATTTGCAGATCAAGGAACAATGCTCAAAAGATTTCGTCCTGCACCACATGGTCGTGCTCACAGAATACGTAAGCATACATGTCATGTAACTCTAGTCGTTGAAAACCAAATAGAATTGGATTATGACGAGGAAGACGTGGAAGAATTAGAAGAAGCAACTGAAGAATAAATCATTCTAGAACAATAGTTTATACAACCTTATGGGTCAGAAAACGAATCCAATCGGTAACAGACTGGGAATCATTAGAGGCTGGGACTCTAGCTGGTTCGGTGGAAAAGATTTTGCTAAAAAAGTAGTGGAGGATGAAAAAATCCGACTCTATCTTAGGGCAAGGGTAAAACGTGGTGGAGTAGCACGAATCGTAATCGAGCGTACTTTGAAAAGAATCACTGTTACAATATATACATCCCGTCCAGGTATCATAATTGGTCAGAAAGGACGAGAAGTAGATAGTATCCGTGAAGAGCTTAAAAAATTGACAGGAAAAGATGTCCAGATTAACATCGTGGAGATTCGTAAGCCTGAATTGGATGCCTACATTGTAGGGGAGTCAATTGCTAAGCAAATCGAAGGACGTGTCAATTATCGTCGTGCGATTAAGATGTCTATTCAATCTACTATTCGTGCAGGAGCAGAAGGTATAAAAATACGTATATCTGGTCGTTTGAATGGTGCGGAAATGGCACGTTCAGAAGAATATAAAGATGGTCGTACTCCTCTTCATACTTTTAGAGCTGATATAGATTATGCTCTAGTTGAAGCACAAACCGTATATGGAAAAATCGGTGTTAAAGTGTGGATATGTAAAGGAGAAATCCTAGGAAAAAGAGACTTGTCTCCCAACATAGGTGTTTCTAAGAAGAATTCAGGAAGAGGAGGAAATAGAGACAATAGAAGGGGTAGCGGTGGAAACCGTGACAGAAGAGGAGGAAATAGAGGCGGCAGAAGAAATTTTGACAACAAAGGATAGTTAGAATTTCAGAAAAAATCTGTACCTTTGCCAAGCTTTTCGGCAGAAGGGTTTAAAAGTACCCTGAAAAAAAGGGAAAAGACAAACTTAACTTAGAAATTCATTTAAGATGTTACAGCCTAAACGGACAAAATATAGGAAACAGCAGAAAGGAAGAATTAAAGGGCTAGCTCAGAGAGGTAGCAAAATTTCTTTCGGCTCTTTCGCTCTTAAATCCTTGGATTCAGGTAGAATTACCAACAGACAAATTGAATCTGCTCGTATCGCTATGACCCGTTACATGAAAAGGGAAGGTAAGGTTTGGATTAGGATTTTTCCTGACAAACCAATTACCAGTAAACCTTTAGAAGTACGTATGGGTAAGGGTAAGGGAGCTTTGGATCACTATGTAGCTATAGTTAAACCAGGTAGAATTATGTTCGAAATGGACGGAGTGCCTAGAGAGGTAGCAGTGGAAGCCTTACGTTTGGCTGCACAGAAACTACCAGTTATGACTAAGACTGTAGTTAGAAAAGATTATCAAGATTAATCATCACATTTAAATAGTTGATTGATGCCTACTAAGAAGACAGAAGAGTTAAGAGCAATGTCCAATGAGGAATTGCAAGCCGAGCTTACTGAATCAGAATCATATCTTCAGAAATTAAAGTTCGACCATGCTATAAAAGGATTAGAGAATCCGTTAGTTTTGAGGAATATTCGTCGTGATGTGGCTCGTATTCATACAGAGTTGAGAGGAAGAGAAATCCAAAACATGACTGCTGAGCAATTAGCAGAACGTAGCAAAATCCGTGAAAGGAGAAAATAAGATTTTAAATAGTCGAACGTAATGGAAGAGATTAAAAGAAACCTTAGAAAGACCCGTACTGGGAAAGTGAGTAGCAATAAGATGGATAAATCCATCACAGTTACATTCGAACGTAAGTTTCGTCACCCTATATACGAGAAATCTATAAAAAGGACTAAGAAATTCTTAGCCCACGATGAGAATAACGAGTGTGGTATTGGCGATACGGTTATAATCATGGAAACCCGTCCTCTTAGTAAGAATAAGAGATGGCGTTTGGTTGAAATTATAGAAAAAGCAAAGTAAATTACCGGTTTTGCCGGTTTGAATAACTTATATAAATATTATCTGACATGATACAACAGGAATCTCGATTAAGAGTAGCGGATAACAGTGGTGCTAAACAAGTACTATGTATCCGTGTGTTGGGTGGGTCAAAACGTCGTTATGCATCAATCGGTGATGAAATCGTAGTGACAGTAAAGGAAGCTTCTCCTGGCGGTATCAAGAAAGGTAGTGTTTCCCGTGCCGTAGTTGTAAGGACTAAGAAGGAAATACGAAGAAAAGACGGATCATATATCCGTTTTGATGATAATGCAGTCGTTTTATTGAGTGCAGCTGGCGAACCAAGAGGAACCCGTATTTTCGGCCCTGTTGCTCGTGAATTGCGTGATAGAGATTATATGAGAATTGTGTCTCTTGCACCAGAAGTATTATAAGAAATAGATAATCGTAGTGTATCATGTCTAAGAAAGTGAAACAAACTCGATTTGCACCTAAATTCCACCTTAAAAAGGGAGATAAGGTTGTAGTAATCGCTGGCTCTAGTAAAGGGGCAACTGGCGATATACTTGAAGTTCAAGTCAAGAAATATAGGGCTATTGTAGATGGAGTAAATCTTGTAAAAAAGCATACTCGTCCTACAGAAACTAACCCTGGCGGAATTAATGATATTCCAGCTCCTATTCATCTATCCAACTTAATGTTGATAGATTCTAAATCGGGAGAGCCAACTAGAACAGGAAGAAAAATTGTGGATGGAAAATCTGTCCGCTATTCAAAAAAATCAGGAGAAATCATTAAGTAATGAGTTACGTACCTAGATTTAAGGAAAAATATAGAGAAGAAGTCGTTCCTAAATTATTGGAAAAATTCCAATATAAGACTATCATGGAGGTTCCTCGCATAGAAAAAATATGCATTAACCAAGGTGTAGGTTTGGCGACTTCAGACAAAAAGCTAGTAGATAATGCAATCAAGGAAATGACCATGATTGCGGGACAAAAGGCTGTGGCAACCATAGCAAAGAAATCCGTATCTAACTTTAAGCTAAGGGAAGGGATGCCCATCGGTTCTAAAGTGACACTTCGAAATGTTAAGATGTACGAATTTATGGATCGCTTAGTAAGTGTTTCATTACCTCGTGTACGTGACTTTAGAGGTATCAATGATAAAAGCTTTGATGGAAGAGGTAACTACACTATGGGTATTACCGAGCAAATCATCTTTCCTGAAATAGACATTGATAAGGTAAGTAAGATTACAGGTATGGATATTACTTTTGTTACCTCTGCAAAAACTGATGCTGAAGCATTGTTCTTGTTAAAGGAAATGGGATTACCATTCAAAAACCAATAATCTGCCAAATTATAAAGTATTATGTCAAAGAAATCAATCATAGCACGTCAAGCCAAAAGAGAGAGAATGGTAGCGAAGTACGCAAAACTTCGTGAAACTCTTAAAAAGGAAGGACGCTACGAGGAATTGGATAAGCTACCAAAAAATGCCTCTCCTGTAAGGTTGAAAAACCGATGCCAACTTACTGGCCGTCCTAAGGGATACATGAGAATGTTCGGGATCAGTCGTGTGGCATTCCGTAAAATGGCTAATGAAGGGAAAATTCCTGGAATTACAAAAGCCAGCTGGTAGGTAATAATTGAGTAAAGGATAAATAGCCTGTTAATATGTTAATAACGGATCCTATAGGTGATTTTCTGACAAGAATCAGAAACTCTCAGATGGCAGGACATAGAATGGTGGAAATTCCAGCATCTAAAATGAAAAAAGCCATCACTAAAATATTGTACGACCAAGGTTATATCTTGAAGTACAAATTTGCTGATGAAGAAGGCAAAGCGGGTATCATTAAGATAGCTCTTAAGTATGATCCTACATCTAAAAAACCTGTAATTAGGTCTTTAGGAAGACTTAGCCGACCAGGTTTAAGAAAATATGCCAAATCATCAGAAGTACCACGTATCATCAATGGTCTTGGTATATGCATAGTATCTACCAGCAAAGGTATTCTTACAGGCAAAGACTGTAAAAGCCAAAAAGTAGGTGGAGAATTATTGTGCTACGTTTACTAACGTCGAAAATTCATCAGAGATGTCTAGAATAGGAAAAATGCCAATTACTGTTCCCACAGGAGTTACTGTATCTGTGGACAACGCTAATGTGGTTACTGTAAAAGGACCTAAGGGCGAATTAAAGCAGCAAATAGATCCAGATATTACGGTTAATTTGGAAGATGCTACATTAAATGTAGCTCGTCCAACAGACCAAGGTCGCCATAGAGCTATGCATGGCTTATATAGAACTTTAATTTCAAATATGATCATTGGAGTAACTGAAGGGTTCTCTAAAGATATGGAATTAGAAGGTGTGGGTTATCGTGCTAATAATAAGGGTAACCTTTTAGAGTTAATGTTAGGATATTCTCACCCTATTATGTTTTATATCCCGGATGAGCTTACGCTTGAAACGGCAATGGAAAAAGGTAAGAGACCTTCTATCAAGATTTCTGGTTGTGATAAACAATTAGTAGGTCAAATTGCTGCTAAAATCCGTGCATTTAGAAGACCAGAACCTTACAAAGGAAAGGGTATTCGATTTAAGGGTGAAATATTACGTAAGAAGGCAGGTAAAACATCTGCTAAGTAATTAAATTAGTAGTTATACTCATTATAATTGGGATATGAGACTTACAAGTGAACAAAGAAGACAACGAATTCGTTGGAGAATTCGTACTAAGGTAAAAGGGACAACTGAACGTCCTAGATTATCTGTATATAGAAGTAACAAAGCTATCTATGCTCAAGTTGTCAATGATTTGAATGGGCATACACTTTGTTCGGCTTCTTCTAAAGAATCAGAAGTAGATACTTCTGGTAATAAAACAGCTCAAGCGAACCAAGTAGGTAAGTTATTAGCTGATAAAGCAAAAGCTGCAGGTATAGAATCTGTTGTTTTTGATAGAGGAGGATACCTTTACCATGGAAGGGTGAAGGCATTAGCGGACGGTGCTCGTGAGCAAGGTTTAAAATTCTAAAATCAATAGCTGATGGCTAATAAGAAACAGGCTAATAAGAAACAGGACAGGGTTAAACCTGCCGAAATGGAACTAAAGGAAAAACTCGTTAACCTTAATCGTGTAGCGAAAGTTACCAAAGGGGGACGTACTTTTAGTTTTGCTGCAGTAGTTGTGGTAGGTGATGGAAACGGAACCGTAGGTCATGGCTTGGGTAAAGCTCGTGACGTATCAGAAGCTATTTCCAAAGCTGTTGATGATGCTAAAAAGAACCTTATCAAAGTTCCTTTGCATAATGGGACAATACCCCATGAGCAAAAAGGAAAATATGGTGCAGGTAAAGTATTCATTAAGCCAGCATCTGATGGTACAGGTTTGATAGCAGGTGGTGCAATGCGTGCCGTTTTGGAAATTTGTGGTGTTCAGAACGTATTGGGTAAATCCCAAGGTTCTTCTAACCCGCATAACGTAATCAAGGCAACAATCGATGCATTGGCTAAATTACGTTCTCCAAAGCAAATTGCTCGTCAGCGTGGAATCGAATTAGATAAAGTCTTTAACGGATAATTTACCCCGTACAAACATTATACTAATGGCAAAGATTAAGATTACACAGGTAAAAAGTCTGATTGGCAGAGTTCAAAGTCAAAAAGATACAGTAAGATCCTTAGGATTGAGAAAAATCAATCATACAGTGGAGGTGGAAACATCACCACAGACTTTAGGAATGATTAAAAAAGTCAGCCACCTCATTAGGGTGGAAGATTAATTATAGACAACAGCTTAAACTGTCTAACGATGGAATTGCACAATCTGAAACCGGCTAAAGGTTCAACTAAGAATAAAAAAAGAATCGGTCGTGGTACTGGTTCTGGTAGAGGTGGTACATCAACTCGTGGTCATAAAGGGGCTAAGTCTCGTTCTGGTTACAGTAGTAAGCGTAATTTCGAAGGTGGGCAGATGCCTCTTCAAATGCGTTTACCTAAGCGTGGATTCAAAAATCCAAACAGAGTTGATTACGTGCCGTTCAATTTAACACGTCTTCAGGAAATTTCTGAAAAGTACGGTACAACTAGTATCAGTCCTGAAGTGTTATATGAAAATGGTATTATCAAAAAGAGTGATAAGATTAAAGTATTAGGTGACGGAGAAATGACAGCAAAGATCGTTGTTTCTGCTCATGGATGCTCTGAATCAGCTAAACAGGCCATTGAAGGTTTGGGTGGCTCAATCACTGTTCTTTAAATCAGTCCAATGAAGAAGCTATTTACTACGTTACGCAATATCTGGAGTATTGAAGATCTGAGAAAGAGAATTATTTTCACACTTGGATTATTGCTAGTTTACAGATTAGGTTCTTTTGTTGTGTTACCTGGCGTTAACGGACAAGTGCTCAATAGTGTTATTGAAGCGAATTCTAATGGGAATGATATTATTGCACTAATTAATGCATTTACAGGGGGTGCTTTTACACAGGCATCTGTTTTTGCTTTAGGTATAATGCCGTATATCTCTGCTTCGATTATCGTTCAATTGCTAGGATTTGCTGTCCCTTACTTCCAACGTCTTCAAAAGACAGAAGGAGAAGCAGGTAGAAAGAAAATCACTCAAATTACAAGGATGCTTACTGTCCTCATTACCTTGGTTCAAGGAGGTGGATATTTAACAGCTGTACGGGGATGGGATGTTCAAGCACAGCAAAATGCTCTAGGAAGTGTTATATCTGAAAGTTTACCTGACAGTATCTTTTGGATATCTGGTATTGTTATACTTTCCACAGGTACCATATTTGCTATGTGGTTAGGTGAAAAGATTACTGATAGGGGAATAGGAAACGGTGTATCTATATTAATTACCATTGGTATCATTGCAGCATTACCAGGGGCGTTTGCTTCTGAAGTGATTGCTAAATTGGGATTCCCAATGTTGATAGAACTAGCAATATTTGTAGCTATTATAATGGTTACAGTAATGTTGGTACAAGGAATTAGAAAGATTCCTATTCAATATGCAAAACGAGCAATGGGTAGAAAAGGAGCTATGGTTCCTACAGCAGGTCAAAGAGATAATATTCCATTGAAAGTTATTGCTGCAGGTGTAATGCCTATAATCTTTGCTCAGGCATTGATGTTTCTTCCAGCTACAGTTTATCAATATATGTCAGGTACAGAAGCTGCTGCAGCTGGTGGTCTTCTTCAATCATTGACAGACTTCATGTCTTTACCTTATAATATCATTTATTTCTTGTTGGTAGTTCTATTTACATATGTGTATACTGCACTTATTGTAAATCCTAAGGATTATGCAGAATATTTGAAAAGGAATAATGCATTTATTCCAGGCATAAAGCCAGGAGAGAAAACAGCAGAATATATTGATGCAGTAGTTACTCGTATCACTTTGCCTGGTTCTGTTTTCTTAGGTATCATATCTATATTTCCAGCTATTGTAGCTGCATTTGGAGTACAGGTAGGATTTGCAATGTTCTTTGGAGGTACTTCATTACTTATCATAGTTGGTGTTGTATTGGATACACTTCAGCAAATCGAATCTCATTTAGTAATGAGAAAGTACGATGGCTTAGTGAAATCTGGTAAGCTTCGTAGCAGAAGTGGAATGCAAGGCATTGGAGCTAGTATGTAAATATATCATGCGTCGCAAGAGTAAACAGATATTTTTCAAGACTGACGAAGAAGTTGAACTCATTAGAGAAAACTGTCTTATAGTTTCTAAAGCACTTGCTTTAGTAGGGTCAATATTGAAACCAGGAATCACTGGGGAAAAGATAGATAAAGAGGCAGAAACTCTTATTAGAGATTTAGGAGCAAAACCAGGTTTTAAAGGTTTGTATGGATTTCCAGCTACACTCTGTATTTCAGTTAATGAAGGAGTCGTACACGGAATTCCCACTAAAAAGGAATTCAAAGAGGGTGATGTTGTTTCTGTAGATTGTGGTTCTTATCTTCATGGATTTTATGGAGATGCTGCATATACTTTCGCTTTAGGCGAAATCTCAGAAGAAGTGGAAGAATTGTTGAGCGTTACCAAAACCGCACTTTATAAAGGTATAGAGAATGCAGTTCATGGAAAACGAGTAGGAGATATAGGCTTTGCTATCCAAGATTATTGTGAAAAGCAACATGGCTACGGAGTAGTAAGGGAACTAGTGGGACATGGATTAGGTAAATCTATGCATGAAGCACCAGAAGTCCCTAATTATGGAAGAAGAGGAAGAGGGGTTATGTTAAAGGATGGATTGGTAATAGCAATCGAACCTATGATTAACTTAGGAAAACGTCATGTAATGACAGCTAAGGATGGCTGGACGATCATTACTCAAGACAAAAAACCTTCTGCACACTACGAGCATTCGGTGGTGGTAAGGAAAAAAAAGGCTGATATCCTATCAGATCATGATTTAATTGAAGCGGAAATAAAAAATAACGCTGAAATTCGTGAAATTCTGATAAAAAAATAAGATATTTGCACTCCTAAAATCAGAATACGGTTATTTATGGCAAAACAAGATTTAATAAAGCAAGACGGTACAGTAGAAGAAGCATTATCTAATGCGATGTTTCGTGTACGCCTTGAAAATGACCATAAAGTCATAGCAAATATTTCTGGTAAGATGCGAATGAATTACATCCGAATTTTACCAGGGGATAAGGTGGCAGTTGAAATGTCTCCATATGATTTGAGTAGAGGTCGAATCACGTATAGGTATAAATAATCCATTACGGTCCGATTATTTTAATTTTAGAATAATCAAAAAACATTATAACGATGAAAGTAAGAGCATCCGTTAAGAAGCGTTCTGCAGATTGCAAAATCGTACGCAGACATGGGAAGATTTACATCATTAATAAAAAAAATCCTAGGTTTAAACAAAGACAAGGATAATTAAAAGAGATATACAATGGCTCGAATTGCAGGTGTAGATTTACCGAGACACAAACGTGGAATAATTAGTTTGACTTATATCTATGGTATAGGTTCTACTGGTGCCCGCGACATTTTAGCTAAGGCAAGTATTGATGAAAATACTAAGGTTGCCGATTGGAATGATGAAAACATTCGCCAAATCTCCAGTATCATTCAGGAGGACTTTACAGTAGAAGGTGAATTGCGTTCAGAAGTTCAAACGAATATCAAGCGTCTTATGGATATTGCTTGTTATCGTGGTATTCGTCATAGGAAAGGGTTACCTCTTAGAGGACAAAAAACCAAAACCAATGCTCGTACTCGTAAGGGTAAGAAGAAGACAGTAGCTAATAAGAAGAAAGCAACTAAGTAATTAATTACGTATTTAGAATTATCCAAAGGATATGGCTAAGAGACAGAAATCGAAAAAAAAGAACGTTAGGATAGAACCAGAAGGTTTGGTTTATATCAGAGCGAGTTTCAATAATATCATCATTACTTTGACTAACAAGCAAGGTCATGTGATTTCTTGGGCATCTGCGGGTAAAGCAGGGTTCAAGGGTTCTAAGAAAAATACACCTTACGCAGCTTCTATTGCATCTGCTGATGCAGCAAAAGAAGCATATGATTTAGGAATGAGAACTTGCACAGTATATGTGAAAGGTCCTGGTTCTGGTCGTGAAGCAGCAATTAGAGGGATAGATAACGCAGGTATCAAAGTAATGCGCATCAAAGATGTTACGCCGATTCCTCATAATGGTTGTCGTCCACCTAAGCGTAGAAGAGTATAATAATTTTAGTATATCCTAACAAGATAAGGAAGTAGGAAAATGGCAAGATATACAGGTCCTAAGACAAAGAAAGCCCGTGCACTCGGCGAACCGATTTTTGGTTTCGATAAAGCATTCGAAAAAAAGAAATACGGTCCAGGTCAACACGGTAATACCAGAAGAAGAAAACAGAAATCTGACTATTCACTTCAGTTGAAGGAAAAGCAGAAGGCTAAGTATACTTATGGTGTATTGGAGCGTCAGTTCCGCAACCTTTTCAAAAAGGCTAGTAGTAAAAGTGGTGTGACTGGTGTCGTGTTACTTCAATTATTAGAATCTCGTTTGGATAATGTAGTATTCCGTATGGGTATTGCTCCAACTAGAAGTGCTGCACGCCAATTGGTTTCTCACAAGCATATCGTATTGAACGGTATTGTGACAAACATTCCTTCTTGCCATATCCGTCCAGGAGATGTAATAGGAGTGAGAGGAAAATCACAAGGTTTACTAGTAGTTAAGGATAGCGTAGGTGCTGTTGGCAGCTCTAGGAAATTCGGATGGATTGAATTTACTTCTGATAAAATGGAAGGTAAATTTATGGAATATCCGGAAAGAGACCAAATTCCTGAAAATATTAATGAGCAGCTCATCGTTGAGCTTTACTCTAAGTAATAACTTTCAACCTAATAAGGGTTTGGCAATATACAGGAACATCCAGTATATTGTCAAACTTATTTTATATAATAAAACTTTTCTCCAAAAGTATTACCATATAATATGAGCATATTAACTTTCCAACAACCTGATAAAATCATTCTTAATAAGGCAACGGAATTCGAAGGTTCATTCGAATTCAAGCCATTAGAGCCTGGTTTTGGTCAGACAGTAGGTAATTCCCTTCGTAGGGTATTGCTTTCCTCTTTAGAAGGATTTGCCATTTCTGCTATTCGTATAGCAGGGGTAGAGCATGAGTTTGCTACAATTCGTGGGGTAGTGGAAGATGTAGTTGATATTATACTAAATCTAAAGCAAGTTCGTATCAAGCAATTAATTGCTGATGAGGACATCATGGAAGAAAAGATTTACTTGACTATTTCTGGTAAGGAAGAATTCCGTGCAGGAGATATTGAAGAGCATACCAATGTATTTAAGGTGATGAATCCAGATATGTTGATTTGTGCTATGGAGCCGTTTGTGAATTTAGAAATGGAATTAACCATTACTAAAGGACGTGGATATGTTCCTGCTGAGGAGAACTTACCAAAAGATGCACCAATAGGCGTTATTCCAATTGATGCTATCTATACTCCTATTAAGAACGTATCGTACAGGGTAGAAAATACTCGTGTAGGTCAGCGTACTGATTATGAAAAATTAAGTATCGATGTAAAGACAGATGGAACTATCCATCCTGAAGATGCTGTAAAGCAAGCTGCACGTATTCTTATCCAACACTTGATGCTTATCACAGATGAGAATATCAAGTTTGATACAGGGATTAGTCAGGAAGAAAACATCGTTGATGAGCATATTCTTCACATGAGAAAGTTGTTGAAGACTTCTTTAGAAGATTTGGATTTATCTGTAAGAGCATACAATTGCTTGAAAGCAGCTAAAATCAATAGCTTATCAGAGTTAGTGAGATTCGAAACACATGAATTATTGAAATTCAGAAACTTCGGTAAGAAATCACTAGTAGAAATAGAAGAACTACTTGTAGAGAAAGGACTTACATTTGGTATGGATCTTTCTAAGTACAAGTTAGATGAAGAATAAAAGCATTTCTAGAAATGCTTTCGACCAATAGCAGGTTATCCTTTTGGATATGGTCAGTTTTAATAAACATCTGTATTAACGATCTACTTTTTAAGTCTGGGCCTGCCACGCGATAAAGTAGAAGGGTGATGCAAAAAAATCTTTATCATGAGACACGGTAAAAAATTCAACCACTTAGGTAGAAAAAGGGGACACCGTAAGGCAATGTTACAAAACATGTCTATTTCCCTTATCGAACACAAACGTATCAGAACGACTTTGGCTAAGGCTAAGGCACTTCGTATGCACGTTGAACCTATTCTTACTAAGGCTAAGGATAACACAACTCACTCAAGAAGACAAATATTTAGTCATCTCCAAAACAAAGAAGCTATTAAGGAATTATTTGGAACAGTAGCTCCAAAGATTGCTGATAGACCTGGAGGTTACACTAGAATTGTCCGTATGGGATTCCGTAGAAGTGATGGTTCTGAAATGGCAATGATCGAGTTAGTAGATTTCAATGAAGTTTATACTGGCAAGGTAGAAAAAGAAGGTACGAAGAAGAAGCGTACTCGTAGAAGTAGAGGCAAGAAAAATGCTGAAAATACGGCACAAGAAGTGGATAACACTTCAGAAGCTAATGACGCAGAAGAATAAATGAGAGTTGATATGTAAATTCTCAATAAATATAAACGACAATTCCTTTACTGGATTTGTCGTTTTTTTATGCCTAGTTGTCAATTTAAATAATTTGATAGGAATAATCTAGTAATGATTTTGTTATAAAATTATAAGAAGTAGATTTTTATCTCAAAATCTTAATATCTACTCTCACTTACTTATAATTGCTATGAAATATTATCTTTGCAGAAATCTAAAATATATTTTCTTATGAAGCAAGTTCCAGCAGTTTTAGTACTTAAAGATGGTACCGTTTTTTATGGAAAATCCGCCGGTAAAATTGGTACAACCACGGGAGAAATCTGTTTTAATACAGGGATGACTGGTTACCAAGAAGTATTTACCGATCCATCTTATTATGGTCAAATTTTAGTAGCTACTAATGCCCATATAGGTAATTATGGTATCAAAGAATTGGATGCAGAATCTGAAAGTATCAAGATATCAGGTTTAATTTGCAAGAATTTTACTTGGGAATACTCCAGACCAATGGCAGATTTGTCTATACAGGATTATTTTGAAAAAGAAAACCTGGTAGGTATTTGTGATGTAGATACTAGAGCAATAGTGAAGCACATCCGTAGCAAAGGAGCGATGAATGCCATCATTTCTTCAGAGGAAACAGATGTGGAAAAGCTAAAAAATCTTCTAGCAGAAGTTCCCAGTATGGATGGCTTAGAATTAGCATCTAAGGTAACTACATTGAAATCATATATAGTAGGAGACGAAACTGCGACTAAAAAAGTGGCAGTTCTTGATTTTGGTACAAAAAAGAACATCTTAAATAACTTCACTTCTAGAGGAGTTCTTCTAAAAGTATTTCCTGCTACGGCTTCTTATGAAGAATTAAATGAATGGAAGCCAGATGGTTACTTCTTTTCTAACGGACCTGGTGATCCATCTACAATGGACTATGCTATAGAGACAGCAAAGAAAATTGTCAATGAAGACAAGCCTGTTTTCGGTATATGTCTAGGACATCAGATATTAGCATTGTCAGTAGATATTCCTACTTATAAGATGCACCATGGACATAGAGGTATCAATCATCCTGTAAAGAACCTATCTACAGGGAAATGTGAAATCACTAGCCAGAATCATGGATTTGGAGTAAGCCCAGAAGCTATTGCTAAGAATAGTGATAAGGTAGAGATTACACACATCAACTTAAATGATGATACGATAGAAGGTATTAGAATAAAAGGTAAAAATGCTTTTTCTGTTCAGTATCATCCAGAAGCAGCTCCAGGACCCCATGATTCTAGATACTTATTTGATCAATTCATAGAGATGTTATAATCAATAGTATACTTCTTATATAAAATAATACGGATGTTATACATCCATAAAGACGAAGACAATGAGTGAAATAATAGATATTATAGCAAGGGAAATCCTTGATTCAAGAGGGAATCCTACTGTTGAGGTAGAAGTATTAACAGAAGAAGGATTCGTAGGAAGGGCAGCAGTTCCTTCTGGAGCATCTACTGGTAAGTACGAAGCAGTGGAGTTGAGAGATAATGATCCTAAACGCTATTTAGGAAAGGGAGTAGAGAAAGCTGTAGAGAATGTAGAGGAAATTCTATTGCCAGCATTAGAAGGGATAGATATCTTTGACCAACGCTTGATAGATGAGATCATGATCAGCGAAGATGGTACAAGCAATAAAGCGAAGATAGGAGCTAATGCTATTTTGGGCGTATCTATGGCAGTCGCTCATGCAGCGGCGGCAGAAGCAAATATGCCATTATATAGATATATAGGAGGTGTAAATGCACACACGCTTCCTGTGCCTATGATGAATATCCTTAACGGAGGTTCTCATGCAGACAATAGCATTGACTTTCAGGAGTTTATGATTATGCCTGTAGGTGCGAATAGCTTCAGAGAGGCTTTGAGAATGGGAACAGAAGTTTTTCATAACTTAAAAGAAGTATTGAAATCTAAGAATTATTCTACTAATGTAGGAGATGAAGGAGGTTTCGCACCAAGTATGAAGTCTAATGAAGAAGCTATTGAAACAGTTCTTCAGGCGATAGAGAAATCAGGATATAAGCCAGGTATAGATATATTTATCGCTATGGACGCAGCTGCTTCTGAGTTTTATTTGGAAGATGAGAAAGTATATCACTTTCACAAGTCAGATGGAAGAAAACTATCTAGTGATGAAATGGTCGATTATTGGAAGGATTGGACATCTAAATATCCTATTGCTTCTATAGAGGATGGACTAGATGAAGATGATTGGAAAGGTTGGAAAAAACTGACTAAGAAGGTTGGTGAAAAAGTACAGATAGTTGGAGATGATTTATTTGTAACCAATACTACAAGATTGCAAAGAGGAATAGATGAGGCTTCCGCCAATTCTATTTTGATAAAGGTAAATCAGATTGGTACTTTGACCGAAACGATAAATGCAGTAAGCTTGGCGAAAAGAAACTCTATGACGAGTGTAATGAGCCACCGTTCTGGAGAAACAGAAGATGTAACTATAGCAGACTTAGCGGTAGCTTTGAATACTGGTCAGATAAAGACAGGTTCAGCTTCTCGTTCAGATCGTGTCGCTAAGTACAACCAATTGCTACGAATAGAAGAAGAATTAGGACATATGGCATACTATCCAGGTACGTCAATAATCCGAAAATAAGCTAAATGTTTTGTTAGATATTGAATTAGGGTAATTCATCTTGGTACTTATATCTAATATCTTTACATCTAAGCATCTACTTATGTAGCTATTTAGCCTAGCTTTACTTATTTTTGTGGCATTATGGCGAAAAAGAAGAAAATAGATCCGTTAAAACCGTTGCTGGATAAACTACCAGCATGGATAAAGAATATTTATATTCTTACGTTAATTGTTTTCTTTTTCATTATCATATTCATCAATCGCATCAATCCTTTTACTCAATGGTCATTGCAATCTACCAAACAAGAATTGCAGGATAAGAAAAAGTATTACGAGGATAAATTGGGAAAAGTGAAGAGCGATAAGATTGATAATGATAATAATGTCGAGAAATTTGCTAGAGAAAATTACTACATGAAAAAGCAAGATGAAGATGTCTTTATCATAGTGGAAGAAGGAGAAGATAAGGAGGAAAAGAAGTAGTAATTGATTTAATAATTGAACAAACTAAAAACCAATTTTATAAATGTCAGTACTAGTTAATAAGGATTCAAAGATAATCGTACAAGGATTTACTGGAAAGGAAGGAACATTCCACGCTGGACAAATGATCGAATACGGAACTCCTGTAGTAGGAGGCGTAACACCAGGTAAAGGAGGTCAGGTTCATTTAGGTAAGCCAGTATTTAATACAGTAGATGAAGCAGTCAGCCAAGCTGGTGCGGATACGACTATTATCTTTGTTCCTCCAAGATTTGCAGGAGATGCCATTATGGAAGCTGCTGAGGCAGGTATCAAAGTGATTATCTGTATCACAGAGGGAATTCCTGTACAGGATATGGTTAAGGTAAAAGCATACCTCAATAATTACGATTGCACATTAATAGGTCCTAATTGTCCAGGAGTGATTACTCCAGGAGAAGCTAAGGTAGGTATCATGCCAGGGTTTGTATTTAAGCCAGGTAGAATAGGTGTCATATCTAAATCAGGAACATTGACTTATGAAGCTGCTGACCAAATTGTTAAGGCAGGTCTTGGAATTTCTACAGCTATCGGAATTGGAGGAGATCCAATCATAGGTACACCAACCAAAGAGGCAGTAGAATTACTGATGAATGATCCAGGTACAGACGCTATCGTAATGATAGGAGAGATAGGTGGTAACTATGAAGCACTAGCAGCTAAATATATCAGCGAATCAGGAAATAAGAAACCTGTAGTTGGTTTTATTGCAGGGAAAACTGCTCCTAAAGGAAGAACAATGGGACATGCAGGAGCTATCGTAGGAGGAGAGGATGATACAGCAGAAGCTAAGATGAGAATTTTGGCAGCCAACGGAATCCATGTAGTACAATCTCCAGCAGATATAGGAAGTACCATGCTTAAAGCATTAAAAGGAGAGATATAAACGTTCTTTTTTAGCATATTTAAAAAGGGTTGTACTTAAGTACAACCCTTTTTTTTGTTTCTTGGTCTAAATTCAATTCTATACTTCCTCAAATTTCCTTAATTTAGCCATATGAATTATGATTTCAAGTTTAATGAGAAGTTGTTTTTTGATAAAAGTAAATAATATCTAATCATCATTTTTTATCTTAAAATCTCTATATCTTAATATCTCGACATCTACTTAAAGCCCTACAATAATGGATTTGGAGAAATATACAAAGACGTTTAATATAGAATTACCAGTAAGTGATTCTATGGATGATTATATCGACTTCATCTTATCTCATATCCGCCCCATGAGCGAAGATATGAGGGAAGAAGAATTCTGGCTAGGAAGAAGATGGATAGAAATAAGGGATAGTCTCACATTCCACGAATCCGTTTTGCATATATTCAAAGAAGGAGGCGAATACCTCATTATAGTAGATGGTAATATCAGCCAAGGTACATGGAGCCAAATGGACCATCCCAATAGCATGACCATACAACACGGTGCCAGACACGAACTCTACGATATGGCATTCCTCAATGATGATTTTTTTATTATCAAAAAGCATGGTGATCAAAAAAGAAAAGGACAGTCTAAATATTTCGTTTTAGGATCAGAATCATCTGTTAGAGGTTTGGAATGGAGAGATTGCATGGAGCTCATGTTCAATGTATATAGGAACAACTCAAGATGGGGTAGCTATCTGACAGCTATCGTCGTAATACTAGCAGTTATTCTCATATTATCTATTCTATAACTTCGGCTAGATATCGGCCTTTTTTTGAAATTAGCGTTAATGTAACACCTTCTAGTTATACCTATATTGTTTCCAAATAATCAATGTTTTAGACATTAAACTATTTATTGCATGTTTTTTAGTGTAAGAGAAAATTGTCTATTAGTGTCATCAAAAATTTTATTATCAACATTTTGCGGCATATCATCAGTGTAAATGATACCTCTTGAATAGTCACAAAATATATTCAATATAATAATTTTACTGTATGTGTAATACCTTGAAATTAAACGATTGAATACATTATCCCGTATTTAGTTGTGTCTTTTTTTTTTTTTTGCTCAAATATAAAATTTGGCATCCTTTTTTCTATAGATAATAATAGACTATGATGTCACACTATTGCAGACTATTTACTATATATTATCCCAATAATCATCGTTATTGCTATATAATAAAAAGTAGTTTATTATATTTGTATCGTCCGAGGGGTGTTGCACTTTCTCATCATCATTTAAAGCAAATATTAAGTTGGGGTTTTAGTTATCATAACAAAATTTAAAAGGAAGCTTCTTTCTTTTAAAAAATTATTATAAGCTACCAAAGAGTAATTATGCAATAAGTGAAACAATTTTCAAACTAACACACTAAACGAGGTAAACTGATGAGAGTAATTTTATGTCTATGTTCTTTTCTTATGTTAATGGGGATGCTTACAGCTCAAAACAGTCCAGTTAAATGGACTTTTGAAGCACAAAAAGTAGGAGATAAGGAATACGAAATCGTGGCAACTGCAGATATCCAGTCTGGATGGTCAGTTTACTCCCAAGATATGAAAAGTGCAGATGGACCAATGCCTACAAAAATCATGATTGATAAAGCTAACAATCTGAAAGTAGTAGGAGATGTAAAAGAAATCGGAGCTAAGAAAACAGAATACGATGAACTATTCGAAATGGAAATCGTAAAACTTTCTGGAAAGACATACTTCCGTCAAAGAGTTAGGATAAAAGGAGATATAGATGAAGTAAAAGGACAGATTTCATTTATGACCTGTTGTGCAAGTAGTTGCATGCCTCCTGCAAATGTAGCTTTTTCTATTCCTTTGGATTAGAAAAGTGTTAACATAATCTTAAAAGCAAAAAGAGATAAAACGTTTTTAAACGTAATGGTATCTAATAGGTAGTACCTATTACTTTGGAAATATATTTTCCAATAAAGAATGGCAATAAGTACACCTGTACTTATTGCCATTCTTTATTAGAAAACTATTGGTTCTGATAGAACAATATTATCATATTTAATATATAATAGTCTGAATCCGAC
>JBNMOV010000028.1:0-19872 GCA_051275765.1 Maribacter sp.
TCATCTTTTTGCACTATGCTGCGTTGGCAAAACCTTATTACGCTAAGGCGTAACGCGGCTTTTACCGCCTTGCCTAGCACAAAAATATCTTATCAATTCCAGACAATTATTTATTCGCCATCCCTAAGCTTTTTTAAAAAGTCCTATAAAGGAAAATAATAATCCTAAGATAATAAATACAAATTTAGGAATAGCACAAAAATAAGCTAGTCCTGCAAAAAACTCATCTTCACTACCTTGTATTAACTGTACCAAACCATAATTTTCTACTATATCGAATAATGCTGCCAAAATCTGGAGTGTAGCAATTATCATCGCTACTTTTTTCCATTTTTCTATCTTCTTTCCGATCAACAAACAAGCCAAACCTATAGCATGACTATATACAAACAAAAATAAGTTATCCAAGCCCATATTATAAGCAGCATATATCTTACCTAAACCAGGGTTTTTTATTTCCCAGCCTGCCATCATCGCTTTAGCTGTTTCGACATCTCCTGCAAATTCAAAATCAACAATACCATTTGGCGATACACTTGTTTCCAAAGGAATACCTGTGATTTTCATCGCTATCATAACGATAATAGACAGTATAGCGAAAAAGATAAAACTCGATTTATAGGATGCTGTTTTAATCCAAAAGAATGGACGAATATTATTTGACATAAGTTGATTGTATTGATTGCTAAGTACAAAGCAAAGATAAAAAACTATATGTTGCTAAGTCCCTAGTGGACTTATACCTAGCGGTATTCGCTTGACAGACCAACGTTAGTAGCAATTGCTTGATTTTCAGAAGCTATGAATTTTTAACAATCCGAAAACCAATTAATTCTCAGTATAACTAGATCGAAATGGAAAATTATCCATTTATTAATAATCATAATCACTTTCAAGTATGATTTAATTCATCGTTAAGTAGTTAGTCAAGCTAATAGTCTCGGTTATATTTTTAGTGTAATTTTAGTCTGAACGAGGCGGAGGTTCACGATTTTAGCCATAGCTAAATGAGTGGTTCTCTAACGAAGCGCAGGCCAAAAGGACGCAAAAATGCTCGACACTATTAACTTGACTGACTACTAAGTGAAACGTATTTAATAAATTGAGCCAGAATGGGTAGTAATTTTTTCTTCTAAAGAATTCAAAAAATCGTTGCACAGCCGTAGCTACAGAACTATTTTTTGTGCTTTTTAGAAGGAAAAAGAACAAGCATAATGGCTCAGGTTATTGAATTCGTTTCAATGATCAATGTCAATAGGGAAGTATACCATGCGATTCGTTCGCTTATTTTAGCAATAAAAGATAGTTTGCTTTCAGCTGAAGAAGCGAATAGTTTTAATCTTATTCCTAAAAAATAATGAGGTTCTATTTTTTAAAAAATGTAGTATATATAATACCAATTTGAATCATAAATATAGCATATAATTGGATAAATTGGTATAATAAGAGCCACTATAATATTCCATTATAGTAGCTCTTATTATAAGCACATGTTACGTCGTAGTTAAAAACTACTACAATCTGCGGCTACTTCGTAGGAGCAGAAAGACTTTCGTAAATTCTCTTCGCTTCTTTTTCTGTAAACGAACCTGTATAAGGTGTTCTGAATTGATATTCTTTATCGCCTTGCACTTTTATATACAAAAATTCATAGCTGATATTTGTACTATCTATTGCTGTTTCATACAAAAATCCAGCAGGATCTTCTTGTAGAATCTTAGAAAAATACCTATACTCCTTGGTCATTTTCAATTCATCTGCCTTGATTTTTGCGACATCAGTTATGCTAGCCATAGAAGAGCGTACTAATACTCCATAATTCCCGTCTCCTGTTATCGTTAATTCCTCTATAATCCCGCCTAAGGATTTTTCCACTTTGGCACTATCAGGAGCCATGATGGTAATAGGAAAACCATAGGATAATAAATTAAGGGGCTTGAGAGCTGGACCATTGTCTGTATTACAGGAAGCCATCATTGCAGCACCTAAAACAAAGGCTAATAAATAATTTTGGTAACGTTTCATTGAATTGATTTATGATTGATTCACAAATTAGTGAATAAATATGGTTTGATTTCTAAGAGGCGGTTTTAATATTAAAAAAAATAAATATTCATTAGACTTTATTACGAATAATTGATTACAGCCAAATCGACCTTTTAAAAATCTACTGCGTTATTTCCCTCAACCGTAGCTAAATGCCTTGTTTATTTTCAAAATATCTAATTTGTCTCTTATAAAAAACTATTCGTAATAAAGTCTATTAAGTGATATTGAATAATTCTAAGCTAGATTAAAATCCTCTAGTGAAAGCTGCTACTGAAAATAACCATATGAAATACCAGAAAACAGATAATATAGCTATAATACTGAGTATGATTCCCCATATACCTGTCATACGTAAATGTCCTTGGGCTCCAGGTGTCAAAACTACATTGGCTTCTGCTAAGTAGTCAGTCAAGTTAATAGTGTCGAGTATTTTTGCGTCCTTTTAGCCTGCACTTCGTTAGAGAACCACTCATTTAGCTATGGCTAAAATCGTGAACCTCCGCCTCATTCAGACTAAAATTACACTAAAAATATAACCGACACTATTAGCTTGACTAACTACTAAGGTATCATCTATGATGAGGTGTCGATGGTCTTCCATTGTTGTTAGGTTATTTTGAGAACTAGTTTAAAACATAGTTAATAAAAATTGTATGAGTGCAAAGAAAATCCAATTGATAGAAATAATGATAAATACGATTAGATAGTTCCTGAAAAATGCAAATGCGTTATTCCAATCCTCTATTTGGTGACTGCCTTTTGCCATATCTATCTTATTAGCAAATAAGAATAAGAAGGTAGCAGAAATGATGGATAAGCCAATATTAGAAATCGAGCTTCCAAAATATCTTATTGCATAGCTATCTATACCAGAAGAAAATATTCCATAATAGCTGAAAAGAAAATAGAATAAAAACCCGATTTTGAATATCGTCAATATGGCGATGAGTTTAGCCATATTGGAGGCAGTGCTCAGGTAAGATAAGCTACTGTCTGTAAAAATAGATTTATTTACGTTTTCCATAGCTTATCCTAGTATCAAGTTAATCAATATATTAACAACATAAGAAAATAAGGTAACCACGATATATCCTGCGATTACCATCAGAATATTCCTCAAATCCTTAAAAAGCGTCTCCCACTCTTGTTGTCCTAATGCTTTTTTTCCTGCATTTACAGCTGATAAGCCAAACTTAAATAAGAATAAAGTCAGTGCTGCTTCTAAGATGATGGTAATAGAACCAAAGAGTATAGTAGATATTCCATAGAACATATACTCACCGAATACAGATGACATCAGACTAAATACCTGTCGTCCTATCGAAAATAACTGTTGAAAAATACCTAAGATTCCTAGTATAGCTCCTATTATTGCTAATATACCACTCGTTCTGATGACGCTTTGCAGCCTACCTAATCCTTCATGAGGATCATGTATGAGATGCTCGTCTATAATATCATTAGTTTCCATATACGTAAATTTACGAAATATAATGGATACGAGATCTGCATTTGACGACAGTCTATCTAGAGAATAGGAAAATATAACCTACTCCTTTATTCTCCAAAAATATCTTTAAGGTATTGATTAAGAAACATTCCATTAGGATCCATCTCTTTTCTTATGGCGTGAAAGTCATCCCATTTAGGATATAATTTACTAAGAGAGTCTGATGTTTGGTAATGAAGTTTTCCCCAGTGAGGTCTACCGTCATATTTTTTAAAGATGGCTTCCATATCGTCGAGATATTGCTTATAAGGCATTCCTTTGTACATATGTACTGCTATATATGCAGAATTTCGTTGATAAGCAGGACTGAGCCAAATGTCATCACCTTTTACGAATCTGCACTCTATTGGAAAATGCAAATCATAGCGAGTATCTTCTATTTTTTTCTTGATTTCAAGGATACATTCTTCGAATGCATCTTCAGGAATATTATATTCCATTTCTGTAAATCTAACGAGTCTAGATGTAGCATATACTCGATGCGACCATGTATTTCGCTTCGATTCTCCAACACAAGCTCCTACCAATTTACTTACATTACGACTTTGAGAAGGAATGATTCGACTGATTTCTGAGAAGAGTTTAAATGCACCGTTTTCCAATACCATATCATTGATATATTGTAGTACACCGCCTTCTTTGGGTTCTGCTTCTGTGACGTTGGAGATTTTAAGCTGTACCGTTTCTGTATAGGGGAAATAATAGAATTCAAAATTTCGATTTTCTTTATTGTATTGATCCAATTTGGCCAAGGTATCTTTAAAATCAGCCTTTACATTTTTGAGTTCTAATATATATTTAGGAAGGCATCTGATTTTCATGCGAGTTATTACCCCCATAGAACCTAAGGATACTTGTGCTGCCTTGAAAATATCATGATTTTGGGATTCTGAGCAGGTGATCTTTTCTCCCCTCGCATTGATGAATGTAATTTCTTCTACTTGTGTAGCTAAATTCCCAAATTGAACACCTGTGCCATGTGTTCCTGTGGATACTGCACCTGCGATGGATTGAATATCTATATCGCCTAGGTTTTCTTGTGCCAATCCATTCTGATAGAGTTCTTCTCCTAATAACTTAATATTAGAACCTGCCTTGACTGTGGCGACTTGTCCTTCTACATTGATCAATCCTCCCCAGTTATCCAAAGCCATGATAATAGAATCTGTCCCCACTAAACCAGTAAAGGAATGTCCTTTTCCTACCATACGAATGGTTTTTCCATTTTTAGCGGCAGCTTGTATGATCGATGTAATTTCTTCTTCTGAGCTAGGCATCAGTATTTGATCTGGATTACAAACTACTGTTTCAGACCAGTTTTTCCACGTATTTTCGCTCATGATATTGGTTTTTTATAATTAGTATTCCCAAAATACACAATTGGCGAAAGTTCGCCAATTATTATTTAATAAGATTTAACTAATAGCTATCATATGCTTTTATTTGGCAGGAATTGTATAGTTTGAAGCTTGTTAGAAATTTAAATATTCATTTTAAAATGCCACTTGTTCGATCATCCTTCGTTCCAAAAATACTCATTACGCTACGGCGTAACTCCGTTTTTTGTGCCTAACAGAAACTAATAATTACGGCAGCTTAATACACTGTAAAGTAAGTAATCTTAACTTTTGATGGCTTCTTTTGAAATTTGGACATCGTTATTTTTCTCCACCGTAGCTAAGGCTACGGTGGAGAAAAATGCCTCGCCATATTCCAAAATAATCTCATCAAAATATTAAACAACTTACTTTACAGTGTACTTAACATACCTTAACTTATGAGTTAGTTCACTAGCATTATTTCTAGGATGAAAAATATGCAGGAATTATCATTAAAAAATAATGGTTCTTTGACAAATGTCGTAAAAAAAGATGTGAGGTGAACAAACACCTCACATGGCGGAGCTTGAAAATCAGGCAATTGCCCTTGCAGTGTGTTTGACCACCTGCAACTTTCCACTACATTTGTCAAAGAACCAAAATAATAAAATTCAAGAAATATCTTCCAAAATAAGTTACATGAAAAAATTAGGGATACTTGATTTATCTGATAATGAATTGACCGAATTACCTCAGACTATAGGACGTTTAAAGTATTTGGAACGATTGATTATTCGTGGTAATGAATTTTCAGATGAAGAGATTAAAAAAATAGAGAAGATGTTGCCAAATACGGTTATTGAGTATAAATAAACATTAGAACCGTTTTTTAAGTGGCATACGAATAATGACTTTTGTTCCTGTAGGTTTTCCATTTTCTTCTACATCAATAAATTGATATCCTGTGGCGATATTATGTTGTTCTCCAAGAAAAGAGAGTCGCTTTTTAATCGCTTCCATTGAAAATGATTTATGATCTGCTCTTTGTCGTTCTCTTATTTTTTTAGCTCTTTTTCTACCTACTCCATTGTCTGTGACTGTACAAATCAAAACATCTCCTAACACATCAAAATAAATATCTAATTTCTTTTTTCCTTTTTTATGCAGCAAACCATGCAGCAGAGCATTTTCGATAAATGGCTGTACGACCATAGAAGGAATTTCTATGTCTTTTGAGCCCTTATAATTAATCGAATAATTAAAATCATCCTTAAATCTTAATTTTTCCAAACTGAGATAAACATTTAAAAATTCAAGTTCTTTTTCTACATCAATCAGTTTTTGATTAGAATGATTGAGTGTACTTCGCACCAATTCTGCAAACAGTACAATATAATCATAAGATTCTTCCGTTTTTTCTTTTAAAATTAAATCTTGGATAGAATTCAAGGAATTAAAAATAAAATGAGGATTCATCTGAGAACGAAGGGCTTTCAATTCAGATTCCATCATTTCTTTTTCTGCTACTTGTTTTTCTTTTTCTGCTTTTTCTTTTTCCAGTGCTGCTTTATTTAGCTCGTTTAAGTGATTCATTCTATTTTTATAAAATAAATAAAACACACTAGACATCAATAAAAATATTAATAAATAAAACCACCAGCACTGCCAAATAGGCGGAAGTACAACAAAGGAATACGTGACTAGTTTGCTTTTTTTATCTCGATATTGAGCATATGCTCTAAAAGTATAATTCCCTGAAAGTAATGATTTATAGGAAATTACATAATCCTTTATATCTGTCGAAATCCATTTATCATCTTCTCCTTCTAGTTTATATAATACTTTGGTTTCTTCTTGTAGAATAACGTTACGAAAATCAAGATGAAAATTAAATTTCCTTTCATCATATTCAAAATGTTTTTTCTGCTGTACATCTACTCTTTCATCATTAATGGTGACGGAATCCAAATACAAATTAACTTCATAATCAGATTTTGGAAGATCATTAATATAAAATGATAGTATCTCATTATTTTTTAATATCCATAATAATTCTCCATCTACATCGAAATCTCTTATTTTTCCTTTAGGAATACCTTCTGCAGTACCTATTGTTTTTATTTCATCATTTTCCAAATTAATAATTTGCATTCCTTGTATATGAGCTAGAAATAATTGATTATTTACTATTTTTATTTTTTCAACATAATTATTTCCTAAACCATTTTCAATATTATATTTAGGTGCTACTTTCCCATTTTTTAAAATAAGAATACCATGTCGCTGTGTAGCAATGTATAAAACATCATCTTGGTAAAATAAATCCCAGCAATGTATTTCTTTACCTTGATAAAGTATTGGTTTTATTACGTCATTACTATCTATCGCAAGCAACTGACTTTTGTGCGATACATAAATAGTTTTGGAAATAGAAGAATAGGATACAGCCTCTGCTCTGCCATTTAGTTTTTTATGTCTATAAGCATTATTTCTAAAAAGCATCCAAGATTGTTCATTTAATTTTTTGGTACTTACAAAAGCTAATCCGCTAGTATGAGCAATGAGAATATTACCTTCTGAAATAGAGTAAATATTTTTTACAGCACTATAAGGAGCACTTTTAAAACCATCGTATATCAAATCTTTTATTCCTTCTTTTTTGAAAAAATCAAATCCCTTTGCATAAAATATTTTCTCAGTAGCGTTAGTCGTTTCATAATGATTCTCTAATCGTACATCCTTATCAAAAGAGTAAACACTATTCGCATCTGTAGTAAAGTATAATACACCGTCTTTTATACCTAAGCCTTTACATTTTTCATTCAGAGGAATGATATTTTCACTGAAGATATTCTGATTAGGAATAACGATAATTCCTTCTTCAAAAGTACCTAATAATATTTTTCCATCTTGAGTTTGGAATACAGTAGAAATAAACTGATGAGGAAACCAATATCCTTTATTAACTAGCGTATTATTTTCATTTTCATAAACATGCACACCTTTTTTCTTAGTAGCTACAAAAACTCCTTTATTTTTGTAAAAACCGTATATCCTATCACTTATATTAGAGCTAAATTCATCTAGATTTATTGTACCATTATAAATTTTATTTTTTATTTCTATACTATTACGATTAGATAATCCTCCATAATGTGATACTATTATACTAGTATCCAATGCAATGAATGAATTTACTGCTCTTAATTCTTTATTATATATATCAGAAAGAAATACTGGCAAGACATTAATTACACCATTTTTAAGTTCATACATTCCATAATTAGAAAAAAAGATAAAATGACCAAAAGAAATTTCTTTAAATAGTATTATATTTTTTATTTTATCCAGTTCGTATACCTTTATTTTTTTATTTTTTCGAAATACTTTCAATAGCCGAACAGATGCAATAATCAGATCATTATTTTCATCAAAACAAAAACTGAACCTATTACTCATATGTTTTTTAGGCGTCTGAAAAAACAATTCGAGTTGATTATTTTTTAATATAAAAATCTGTCCACTCAGATTCATACAATATAAATCTCCTTTATTATCTCTTTTTAACTCAAAAACGGCAGATCTTATCTGTTCGGGAGCTCCTTTAATTTTTTTGAATACTCCATGTTTATAAGCAAATAATCCATTTTGTGTGCCAGCATAAATAATTTCATCTTCTCCTTGGTGAAGTGTATAAATATCATCATCCTTCATATCTTCCTCACCTATCATAAAATAAGCAGGTTGCTGTGCAATAGTCATTATTACACAAACAAATAAAAATAATATGCTGATAAGGTTCTTTTTCAAAGTGATTTTAAATCATTTATTAAATGCAATTTCTTCAAATTCATTGAATTTAACTTTGGACAATTTGGCTTCTAATTTTTCTTCAAGTGATATGGTTTTATTCGCTTTACTAAAAGATTCTATTTTCGACAAGTTAACAATCCATGATTTATGGCAACGAAAAAATCGATTCCCTTCTGGTAATATAGATTCGAAATGACGTAAATTTTTACTAACCGTCATTTGTTTTCCTCCTACTAAATGGATGCAACTATAAGAACGTTGTGCTTCTATGGCTATAATATCATTCAATAATAATACTTTTTTGCTTCCTACTTCTGATATGACTATTTTCTGAAATTCCTTTTCTTGTATAGATTCCAATAATACGTGGTAATCTTCTGCTATTTTTTTGTCATCCAGCTGTTTTTTTAATCTTTCGACAGCTTCTTTTAATCTTAGTCTATTTATTGGTTTCAATAAATAATCCACAGCACTCAATTCGAATGCCTTGATAGCATACCGATCATATGCAGTTACGAAAATGATTTTAAAATTCACTTCATCAAAAAAATGAACTAATTCGTATCCTGCATAATCTGGCATTTCTACATCAAGAAAAACAACATCTGGCTGAAATTTATTAATGGCTTTTACAGCTTCTGGCACATTTTTGCATTGGCAGATAACTTCTATTTCAGGAGAAGATCTAGCTAATAAATTAGTTAATACACTTCTTGCTCCTTCTTCATCATCTACTATTATCGCTTTTAATTTGGTCATTGGATTTTTAGTTATACATATTAATTATTTTTCATTCATTTGTGTTTATTTATCTGTCAATTTTGCTTTTCTAAAATTAAGTAAATATTAAGTTTAATTCTAATTCAGTTTACAAAAGTACAAATCGAATTTACGAACAGGTTTTTTGGCACTAAAAAAGGTCTTTCCAAAGCTGGAAAGACCTTCACTAAAAAACAAGGTGTTTTACTCTCTATACCTAGCGGTATTCGCTTTACAGATCACCATCAGTAGCAATTGCTTGATTTTCAGTAGCTATGAATTTTTGACAATCCGAAAACCAATTAATCTCCAGTATACTACTCTATTCTCAAAAATTTCTGTGTTTCTATTCTGTCTTCGCTACGAATCGTGATAAAATAATAACCTTTTGTCAATTGATTAATGTTGATATTTTCTCTTTGAATACCTTCATCATAGCTGTTATTAATCGTTTGTATCATTTTTCCTAGACTATTCGTAATCGTGATGCTGATGTCTTCTGCATTTTGAGTTTGGAATTCAATATTCAATACTTCTTTTACTGGATTAGGATAAATTTTCGTTTCAATTAGTGTAGTTTCTTCTTGTTCCAATCTAAGAACATTAGATAAATCGTGTGTATATACTCCTGTGTATGCTGACCAATCATTTCCACTACAATTGCTTCTTACTCTGTATTGGTAAGTAGCATTTGGAGTTAATCCATTGATATAAATATAATTTTGTCCTGGTGTGCTATTTTGAGTATACCAAGTAGCTGTTCCTACTTCTCTATATCTCACTTTAGCTTTGATTTCATTAGGGTTATTATCCCATCTGATACGCATTCTAGCATTGTCTAAGTAAATAGAAGCTACTCCTGTAGGCTCATCGCAAGCACTGGTGTAAAATAATTCGACAGATGTGAAGTCAGACCAATCTCCAGCTGAACATTCTGCACGTACTTTATATTGGTAATATTTTTTTGCTGTAAGGTTGGAAATAGTACGTTGAGGGTTTGTAGTACCTGCTGTCAGCCATGATGTTGTTCCTTTAAGGCGATACTTTACTTGATAAAGGCTAGCATTCGGAACAGCATCCCATGTGAATAATGCTGTGGTAGCTGTCGTCATTTCTACCATTTGATTGTTAGGCATAGCACAAGTAATAATCGTACAAGATCCTAGATCTGTACATGAAGCAGAGAATGTTGCTGAAGCATCTTTAAAATCTCCTTGAAAAAAAATAGAGTAAGTAATGTCGTCTGTATTGATACAAGCAGCAGGATTGCCTGTGGCATCAAAAGTGAACCATGACTCATTACTTTTCCCATTCGCAATATTAAGGTATGACAACTGATTGTTGGCAACAGACATCTCACTAACGCCTGTAGTAGATACATCCAGTCTAGTTAATTGATTACCTTCTAAGAAGATGCGATAAAGTGATGGAATTGATGAAGGAAATAATATACAACTTAGATTATTTTGGCGGACTTCTAGTTCCTCTATAACAGTCAAATCACTCAAATCTAGTTCTGTAAGGTTATTATCATTGATGTGTATTTGTTCTAACAATGGATTAGAGGATACCTCAAGGCTAGTCATGTTATTATCATTGAGTCCTATATATTCCAAAAGAGGACAGGCAGACAGATCTATATCTATCAAATTATTGTTATGCAAATTCAATACTTCTAAAATAGGCATATTAGAAAGGTCAAAACTAGATAAGTTACTATTATTAATAACGACGTTATTTAGCTGAGGGTGGTTATTGAGGTTAATATTGGAGCTATTGGATATATCAACCAATATTATTCTTTCCAATAATGGATTATTAGATAAGTCAGAAATAGTCTTTGAGCTAGGAATACCTGCATAAAATAATAGTGATTTCAAAGAAGGGTTTCCACTGACATCAAGGCTAGCTACAGTGCTATTAGTCAGTTGGACGTACTCCAAATTTGAACTTGCTGCAAAGGTAACAGATGAAATAGTACAAGAAGAAGAAGAAAAAACACTTAGTTCGGTATTATTGGATAAATCCAACGCTCCAACTGCATTATGATTACTCAGACTGAGGGTATCTAATTGAGGGCTCATACTAAAATCTAATCCAGCAGGCTTTGCATTAAAACATAAGAATTGCGTCATAGCAATACATCCTGTAATGTCTAAAGTGGCAGTCAGATTAGGATTACTTCCGATATCCAAAATTCTCAAATGAGGATGATTTCCCAAAGTTATTGCTGTGAGGTAATTCTGGTTCAGATTCAAATTAACCAATTTCGATAATAAACTTAAATCGGGCGTAGTGCTAATCCAGTTTTGAGAAGCATCTATTACTTTTGTTTCTATAAAGTATTCTATACCTGTAAGATCTGAAATTTGCAAAGCATTCAAATCTAGTGTGCCAGTATAAGATGTAGCTTCTGAAAATTCTATTTCCGAATTACCATTGGTATTAATGACTGAATTTCCTAGAAGATAGGATTTAAAATTACTATCAGGAACATTGATAATTTGTGCATTTAATGTTACACAAAAAAGAAGGATTGTAAAAAGCAGTATGTTTTTCATCACAATTGATTTTGATTAAAAATTAACACGCTACAAACATAAGCTAGAATAACATTTATAATCAAATCCGTTTTACGAACTATGGATTTGAATTTACGAATGAGGAAGTTTTAAAACACGAAAAGCCTGACCGTAATGGTCAGGCTTTAAAATCATAAGTGCTTGGTGCTTCAATTATGCTCTTCCGTGTGAATGACTATCTTGCCATTCTTTCAATTCTTTCCATTCTGCCTTATAAGCCATTCCTGACTGTAGTGGCCAAGTTTTAGGATCATGCATCTGATAACGTGAACCAGCATCTGTCAACATCTTCTTCAACGTATCATACTTCGCTTCAGAAAGTGCTTTCCATGTCTTGATTCCTATGTTATGGCATAGTTCCTCGATCTTAGGTCCGATTCCTTCTACTACTTTCAAATCATCCCACTTCACTCTAGCAAAATATTGCTTAGCTCCTGCTAGGATGGTCTTTTTCTCAGCATCTGTCATTTCCTTCTTAGCTCCTATTCCACCGTCTAGTTAATCTTGCCATTGCTTGAGTTTAGCCCATTGACAATAGTAGCAAAGTTTAGCTTGTTCCGACCAAGTCTGTGGATCATGCATCTGATAACGAGGTCCTGCATCTATAAGAATTTGCTTCAAAGTATCATACTCTGATTTCCACAGTTTATACCAAGTGTCAATGCCGCCATCGTGAAGTAATCCTTGGATTTTTGGTCCGATTCCTTCTACTACTGTTAAGTCATCTTTCTCTACTTTGCCATAGAATACCTTAGCAGCATCCAAACATCTTTGATCAATAGATTTTTCTAGTACACTGTACTTATTTCTCCAGCCGACTAAATCAGTTTCTAAATCTGTAAGCTTAGATTTAGAATCTCCTTCGAAGGTACTCCACTTCAGATTCCATTCATTATTGGAAGCTTCTATATCCTTTTTCAGTTGGCTATGCTTTTCTTCTAAATCACCATTAGTCGCCTTCCATGTAGCCACAGCAGCAGTTGCCAATGCTAACTTAGTTTCTATACCCGTAAAATTAGATTTCCATGTACCTAAATCACTTTCATAAGCTAATTTAGCTTCTCTTTCTACTGTTAAATCAGTATCGTATTGAGTTTGTAAACTAGCGTAATTCGTTTTCTCTGTTGTCAAATTAGTTTCTATAGTAGCAAATCTACCCTTCCAATCTTCTAACTCTACTTCTAACTCTCCCTTTAACTTACGTTCTGCTAGATAATCAGATTGAACGGTAGTAAATCTGCTATGCAAAACATCATGTTCTGTATTCAGACCATCATAATCTCCTTGAAGAGCACGTAAGGCATTTGATTTAGAAGTCAAACTTCCTTCTAATCTGCTGATCATTGTATTCAAATTTTCGTTATCAGATTCCAGTTCTTTTATTTTATCTAATAATCCAGATACTTTTAATAAATGCCAGAATAACATTCCTAAAAGGAAAGCCAGTATTAATAGTGGGAGAAGCCACCAAGTACAATTGCTTAAAAAATTCTCAGACATAGTTATTAATTTTTAAAATTGATTCGTTTAATGTATCCAAGATGTGGCTTGATTTTCTACATCTTAGATAGAATTGATTTGTGTTATTGGAAATTATTGGACGACTTCTACTACTGTCCTACGGTTCAATCTCCAGCCACGCTCTGTACCATTTGGTTCAGCGGGTTCAGTTTCTCCTTTGGATAATGTAGTAATTCGGCTAGCAGGAACACCTAATCGTCTTAGGATATCTCGTACATTTTTAGCACGCCTTACTCCTAATTTCATATTGGTATCCGCTTCTCCCCTATCATCTGTATGTCCAGTAATAATTACTTTTTCATTTCCTGATTTAAGGCGTTCAGCAAGTTTTCGTAGATATTCGTCCACTTTGGGATCTACTTCTTTCTTAACATTATTATAAGGGAAATAAATCAATGCCTTATTAGCTAATTCGATGACTGCCTTTTCTTGTACTGGAGTAGATTTCCAGTTAATATTGGCACTAGGGAATGCTAGAGAAGTATCTAAATTTTTTGGTTTGGATACCAATTCAGCTGTCAATTCTATACGAGTATCTGGAACATCTGGAAATAATTTCCGAATTTCAGCAGCACGAGCCAAACCCATATTTTGGTAGCCTTTAGCAGCTTTCTCTCCTTCAAAGTATTTACCTGTGATGACTAGGATATTTTCCTTTTCATCTCCATTCATAATACCTTTTTTATAGGCTGCAAATTTATCGGAAGTAACTGGTGTAGCATTTGTCCAATTGAAGAGCAATGGACCAATGGCAGCGGCTTTTCCTATCGTTGCTGCTCCATTTCCTGAAGCATCCGATGGCGGAGCTACTGTTTCTTTACTGCAGCAATAGTTGGGTGCTTTTTTAGTGGCATACCACCACTGTGCTCCTAGCATATACAAGATAGCTACTAGCAAGACGAGCAGAGCTTTTAAATTCATAGTCAAGAAGTAAATTAAGTTAGTTAATCACCTATACAAAGGAGCCGAATATCCGAATTGGATATTCAGTTTTTGCTGTTGGTTGGTGTGCCTGCAATCTTAGTTCTAATACATTATACTGACGTCCTAAAGTACGAAAAAGTCACATTAGAATTAAATTATTAGGAAAGAATATTCTATTTTTCAGTATATCCATAACATAAGTACTGCGAAAATACTTTTAAACACTACTCCAACACTTTTAAATAAGATTATACACACATTTAGTTTTTACTTATTTGACTATCAATATTTTAAGAAAAAAGTTATTTATAAGAGTATGTAATCCAACATTAATCTTTCACAATAAACTTACCTTGTCCTATATAGTTTCTCCCTTCTTGAATAAGGAAAAAGTAGGTTCCAGCGTTTAAATTTCCCCTTTTAATAATGAGCTCATTATCGTTCTTAATAATTGGAGTAAATACCTGCTGCCCTAAGGTATTCGTAATCGTTAATTGAAGGTTCGATGTATTTTGGAAAGGGATTGAAATAGTGGTTTTATCTGTCCAAGGATTTGGTGTGATTTCTAAAGTTGGAATATTAATATTTGCAATGGCAACAGAGAATTCTTCGCATTCGTCTGACTCATTTCCTAAGGCTAGAAATAACTCATCAAAGTAACTATCATTATCCACTCCATTATTTCTTGTGCCTATTAGTACAAATTGAATCGTTCTGGTTAGTGGAGGAATATTAGTCCATTCCAATAGCATTATCCATGAACTATTCAGCGTAGATAAGGATGATGTAGAATCTATCGCCATGTCATTTTCATCTAAAAATAAGAGTTTTATTTCTGGAATATCGCTGCCATTAAAATTAGATAAATAAGCTGCATAATTGGCTTGCAATTCATTATTATCTATCGCTGCTGCAGCATTTGTAACATCTATATTTTGGTAAGCTCTTCCTAATTCTGCATCATCACAAACACCACCTACTGCAAAATATCTATCTCCTTCATAAGGACTGATTCCGTTGCATTCTCCATCTGTGAGTGATTCAATATTACCTTGTATAATTGTCCAATCTGATACATCATTTTCTGCACCAGCGTTCAATAATAAATTTTCTGCTGCTGAGGAAGTCGTTGTCATAAAAGGAGCTGTATCTGACCATTCGCTCCAATTCATTTCTCTATCTCGATATCTCACTCTCCAACAGTAACTGGTACTTTCACCTAAATTCAGTATTTTTTCATCTGTTAAGTCATCGCCTAATTGAGTATCTACATTGTAATAATGATTTTCATAATTCTTCCAATTTTCTGCTACAGGATTAGAAAAATTAATACAATCTGTAGAAACTTGCCAATGACTTTGTCCATGAATTCCAGAAGGATTAGTCGTAGCGAATTCATTGGCTTTTAAGATGACGCAGTCTGGTTTCACTGCTTCATTTAAAGGAAAGATAGGTGAAGGAGTAGCTGCTGGAGAATCTTGTAATCTAAATGTAAGGCTATCTGTAATTTCATTATCCCTTGCCAATGCTTCGTTTCCTCTGCTGATTCTTTTTATGGTAACGGATGGATCATCTCCTGCTGTCACTTCTACAGAAAGAAAACCCCATTCGTCTTGAGAAACGGAAAATTCATCATAATCAAACTGTGGAAATTCGCCCCAATTATCTATTGCTCCACCAGCAGAAGCCACATTAAGCCAAAGGTGCTTGTGATCTCTAGATTGTCCTCTGGAATATCCATGTGTATGTCCAAAGAAATGAATGCTGGGTTTACCACAACTCGTACTAAAATTTTCGAGGCGAGTAATGACCTCGCCTGTAAAATCGGATTCGCCAGGTAGCCATAATTCTGATTTGTGAGGATGGTGTAATTGTGCAAAAATGAAATCTATAGAATCACTCACACAAGTCGTATTCAATACATCTTCCAACCAATCCAATTGTTGTTGGCTATCATATGGAAAATTGGAATCCATTCCTATAATCCTTGTATTGCCATAATCCTTGTACCACCAGTGTTCTTCAAAACCAGCTGTACCATTTTCTGGTAAGTGGAAGTAATTGAAAAAATAAGTGGTATTCACTTCATGGTTTCCTGGAACAGGATATACTGGTATTTGATTGAATAGAGATTTAGTCTGATCGAAAAATTCATCTTGCCATTGAGCATAATTCAGTCCATTATCCACTAAATCTCCAGGAATAAGAACGAGTGCTAAATTATCAATTAATTCTCCTCCTATTTCATTTTCTAAATAATGTATAATTCCATCTTCTACTAATTCTTCAAAAACGGCAGGATTAGCGTTATCTCTTTGCATATCGCTCATCGCCACTATCCTAAAAGATTCATTATCAGAAGCAAAAGGTGGTGTCTTAAATTTGGCTATTTCAGAAGTGGCTGTACCTGTTTTTACTCTGTAGTAGTATTCTGTAAATCGAGAAAGTCCTTCTAGTTTTACATCGTGAACTTGAGATAATAAATTAAGTGCTGATGTGCCATTAGTTGTATTTCCTAAGGCGTCTGTCAAACCCCACTCTACTACGCTTTCTGTTTCTGTATCTGTTTCCCAAAGGATATGGATAGAATTAGGCGAGGCATTTTGTAGATAGGGTCCTACTTTGATGATTTGTCCTTGAATAAAGGATGTGAAATAGAATAAGCAAAAGAGTAATAAGGTGATTTTTTTTAGCATAGTATCGGAATTAGATAGAGAGTTTCTATTCCGAAGTTAAGAAAATTAATTCATAATTGATATTACACAGAATTATGTAATATCATCAGTTGGGAATTATACTTTAGAGTTCTCTTATTGGTTCTTGTTCTTTTTTGCTAGCAAAAAGAACCAACCCGCCTACAGTGAAGCGGGCAAGAAACTATCCGATTGTATACAGAGAATTTCATACACATTCCTAACGAATACCAATTTAAGTCATAAATGTCGCATATAATTCCAAGAATTTAAGCGATTACGTCGTTAAAATACTCGTCATAGCTGCGGCTATGCCTGCGTTTTTTGCCTAGTACTCACCTAAATTCTTAAGCAAATCCAATGCGACTTTATAAATTTAAATTGGTATAGCTCAACCTTCTTTAAAAAATCGCTTTCCTCCTAGTAAAAATTGATACACTGGATATTGAAAAAAGGTATCGATATCCCAAATGATAGGTAAACCTATTTTTTTTGCATTATGAATGGCTTTGTTATCCCCTAAGAATATGGCTAAATGTGCTCCATAAGCATCATTTTTTTTATGAAAAAAGAGGATATCTAATGCTTGATAATTTCCTGTGATTAATGTTGAATATTCCGTGTCTGTCCATAGTTCGCTGGAGCGTAAATCTGGAACGAATAAATTATTGTGACGAAGTAAATTATAGGCATATACTTGGCAGTTAGCTCCATTATTTATGATGTCGTGTTCTTCGCCGTTTGGAATAATACGAGGATTGTATTTGATGTCCATTAGTCATTTTGGGGTCTTAATATTTTTTGTTGGCATAGGTTTATTTTTAATTAAAATTATACATCTTCATCTCTTGCTGCCTTATAAAAGCTATGCAAGAAGCTGCTAAAATCATCCCATTTTTCATCATAATTACTATCAAGATACCAAGGAGAATCATCATAGCCATCATATACTTTGCCATAGCGTTCCATTCCTTTAGGACTTTTATCACAGCAAAGCAAATAATCATGTTTATCAGACCAATCACCAATACGTAAAAACATGAGATCACCTGATCTTGGCTCTTCTCCTTATTCGAATCGCTCTTTCAAATCCCCTCCCATGTATCCTAAATTATCTTCACTTCCTGCTATCACACCAGATTTCGCATGGATATATTCCCAATCATTAGCATTCAAACTACCTTTTAATACTTCTAGAAAATTCCAAAAATCATCCGGGATAGCAAAATGAGCTTCTATATATTCTGGACTAAAATAACCTATGAATAGCTTTTTTAAAGCTGCTTCAAATTCTGGTCTAGGCATTTTTTTTAGTGTCACTGTATCAGATTCCTTGAACCTGTCTTCCACCATATAATCAATTATCGATCTGATGTATTCTTTATCCATGATATTTATTTTTTCACAAAACCATCCCAGCGACTCATATATTCTACAAACTTTTCGCCCAATCCCTCGCCTCTTAAATAGTCTTTTGTTACTGGCGTTTCTATGGGTTCAAATGCTGGATTATCAATAACTTGCTGAGGAAAATCATGGTATAAAATAGCAGATTTTCCTATCGTCACAAAATCGACTTTAGAATCAATGATATTTGCTACGTCTTTGGCTGTACTTATTTTGCCTGCTACTGTAAATTGGACATCTTTATAATCTAATGATGTGAAATGTTCTAATAGCGTATTTCCTTTGTGCTCCTCTTCTTCTGGATATTTGAAACAATCCCATAAAGACACATCTAGGAAATCTATTTTTCCTCCATCAACGAGTTGTTGACAAATGGTTTTCATTTCACTCAATTGCATTCCAAACCTCTCTGGAGATAAACGAACGCCTAGTAGAAATTCTTTCCCACAAGTTTCTCTTACACCATCTACTATTTCAAATAAAATACGAGAACGATTCTCTAAAGTTCCTCCATACTCGTCCGTTCTATGATTGAGTTTTTGACTGATGAACTGTCCTAATATATATCCATGTGCACCATGAATTTCTACACCATCATAACCAGCTTTTTTTGATCGCACTGCTGCTGCAATAAAATCATCACGCAATGTTTTGACTTCTTCGAGTGTCAATGCTCTAGCTCCTTTGTCTTCATTGGCTGATGGACAAACTGGCTGCCCTTCGATTAAATTACTGGGCGTTCGCATTCCTGCATGATGCAATTGAATGACTGATAAACTGCCATATGATTGAATTTCTTTACTCAATCTAGTATGTCCTTCTATATGTTTATCATCAAATATTCCTAACTGTCCAGGGAATCCTTTGCCATTGGCTTGAACATGTGAAGCACAAGTCATCGTGATGCCAAATTGCCCTTTTGCTCTCATCGTGAGCCAGTGGAATTCATCATCTGACAATGTGCCATCTTCGTGACTTTGGGAATTGGTCATAGGGGCAAGCATGAATCTGTTTTTCATTTTTTTGCCACAAGGAAATGTAATTATATCTGTTAGATTTTTCATGGTTATTTAATGCTTGAGGAGGGGGAATTGTTTGGTGATTATGGGATTAATTATCTTTATTCCTGCTAGATAGCTAAGTATTTTTTCTCTTGCTAAAATTTTTTTAGTGTCTACACAACAAGTCCTAGAGTATACTAGAAATTAAAATATGTACTCGAAGAAGCATCTGCACAATTCCATGATGATATTTTAATTTAGGAAAAAAGGGTTTTGCTAAACGTCCACTTCTAG